>JAUIDL010000013.1 GCA_030428585.1 bacterium
CCTCTCCAATACCATCAATCACCAAAAGAGGACCGAGTGATGCATATAAATCGCCCGGTGCGATCACAACAATATCTGCCTGCTCAATTGCTGCAATGGCCGTTTGATGTGCGTGAGCATCGGGGATTAAGCTTAGCTTCGCTTTACGCGGGTCCAATTTAAAATACTCGGCACCAATAACCCGCTCGCCATGCAATTCAGTACTTGTATCGCCCCAGCTCATCTTTAGGCGGATGTTATCGAGCGTCGCTGGAATAACCGTTCCTTTGACGCGCAAGATTTCCGAAGCGGTTTCGACGGCTTCACCAAAATCACCAGTCATTTTTTCTAATGCAGTTAATAATAAATTGCCAAAGGAATGACCCTTAAATGTACCCTCATCGAATCGATAGTCAAACAAATCACGTATTTTGGGTGATGGACTCAACGCCACTAAACATTTTCGCACATCCCCTGGCGGTAGTGTTCCTAGTTCGTCGCGTAGCACACCAGTACTCCCTCCATCATCCGCCATGCTGACAATCGCCGCCAGCTGGCTGGTATGGCGTTTCAATGCTGATAGCATCGTAAAGCTGCCGGTTCCTCCGCCAATGACGGCAATACGGATTTCACTTTTGGCAAATGGATCTTGTCTCATAACGTTAGATTCCTCGTAATTTCTTTATAACACGACCAAACCACTGGGCGCTCGGGCGCAGCGTCCGTTCACCAGTTTTGTAATCAATCGCCGCCAGACCAAAGCGTGGCCAATGACCATATCCCCATTCGAAGTTATCGGTCAAGCTCCAGTGCAAATAGCCAATCAGCTCGACTCCCTCTTTCATCGCCTGTTGCATAGCCAGGATCGTCTGTTGAATCCAGTTTTGGCGCAACGTGTCTTGCTCGTCGGCGATACCGTTCTCGGTGATCATGATTGGTTTCCTGTAGCGACGAGACCAGTGTTCCAGAACGTATTGCAAGTCGCCTGGCGCCACCATCCAGTTGACGTCGGAATAATCAGCTGCTTCGGAATTATGAATCCGCGTGCCCAGTAGTCGCTGCGACTGGTAATAATTGAGCCCAAGAAAGTCACTGTGCCGCGCAAACTTTTTGACCCAATAATCGTCTTGGACATACTGTGCGACATTGGCGCTAAGACGGCTAATCCACGACGTATCACCAGGGTAAAAGTACACGCAGTTCTTTGCCACCGAAATCTTATAGCGGGCGTTAACGCGGCGCAGGGCTTTGGCGGCCTTTTTGTGCGCATACACCAAGTTGTTTAATACCGTAAATGATCGAAGCCAACTCGACTCTGCCGGTGGCCAGGTTTGAGTTGAGTAACTCATAAAAGTGTAGACTTCGGGCTCATTGATGGTTATGACGTAACGAACACTGCGACCAATTTCGCTCATAATCCGTTCGGCGAACCTGACAAAATAGTCGACGTTGCGGCGCTTGGCAAATCCACCCTTCTGCGCAAACCAGACGGGCAAGGTAAAGTGAAACAATGTCACCACCGGTTCAATGCCGCGACTTTTAAGACTTTCGAGGTAATCTCGGTAGTGCTCGACCGCTTCAGCATTCCACACACCTTCCTCTGGTTCGACGCGGGACCACTCGATACTAAAGCGGTAAGCGTTCATGTTCATGGATTCAAGTAAGTCGAAGTCTTCTTCGTACCGATCATAATGTTGGGTTGCTCGGCCCGAGACATAGTTGGCCGGCGTTTTGGCAAGTTTTTTAATGCGCTCCCAGCTCGGATAGTCTGATACGTGGTATTCAGCCTGCGCTGCCAGCGACCGAGCGTTCTCGAGCTCCCACACCGACCACTGATTATGCATCTTCCCTTCAACCTGGTGGGCAGCAGTAGCTGCTCCCCATAAAAAGTGTTTCGGAAACGCACGTGTCGATTCGGCCATATACCTCTATTGTACTACGTCTTCGCCAAAGTGTTTTTGTAGGCGCATCTTAATCGAACCCACGTGCCGTCCCAGTAATCCGCTTAGTTCCTCGATGGTCAGGCCATTTTGGAATTCCTGTTTCAGCTGGTCATCCTGCGCTTTTTCCCAGGGGCGATAGGCGTTTGGATAGGTCTCGCGCATCGTGGCGATTTTATCGGCCCAGCCAGAACCGCCCGATTTTTTCGCCTGCGGCAATTCACCCGCTTCACGCTTGGCGGCTTTTTCTGCCAAATGAGCGAACCGGTCTGCGTCCTGTTGGGCCTTGGCTCGCAGGACTCCATCGATGACCTGCGCGTCTTCACTGACCTTCAGCGCCATCTGATTAATGCCCGATAAGTACAAATTGTCGAGATTCTTCACACGACTCAGGGCAACGTAGCCCATGCCTTCGACAAAGGCTTTACGCAGGTCAATCTTGGCTGCATCCAGCGTCATACCCTGGGATTTATGCACGGTAATCGCCCAGGCCAACCGAAGTGGTAACTGGGTAATACTGGCGCGCTTTTTATCACCATCCCTCTGCTCCCAGGTATCTGGAACGATCGTCAGCTCTTTGCCATTTTTAAACGCCACAATCGGATAGTCAGTATATGGCTCAAAAGCAACCACCGTGCCGATACTGCCGTTCACATATTTTCGGTCGAGGCTGTTTTTGACTGCCATCACCAACGCACCCTGTTTGAGTCGAAGTGTCATTGGCGCCAAGACTGACCGTTGCAACGACTCGACGTACGACTGCGCGCCGGTTGTAGTCTGCTCGTACTGATACTCGTCGCCCTCTAGCTGTTCCAGCTTCGCTTCGTTGATACGGTCGACGTCTAGATTGACCGTATGCAGCTCGGTGAGTTGCTCAACGTCATCTGGATAGACTTCGGTACGTGCTAACAACGTTTCGGCATGGTGACGGCGAATATCACCTGCTCGCAATGCATCAAGAATCGCCAAAAGCTGTTCGTCATCTTGGCGGAATTGATCTTGTAGATAGCAAATTGTCGGTTGTAGCTCTTGCCAGACCCGAGAATTGACGACGAACCCACCAGAACGCGAATCGCCCCTGTTAATCGGCGGCAGTTGAAAGAAATCACCACTCATCACGACTTGAATACCGCCAAACGGTTCGTCAACTTCGCGGACCAAGCGACAGACATCGTCGACCATATCAAGACGAAAATCGTGCAGCATACTGATTTCGTCGATAATCAGCACGTCAGTCTTGGTAATAATTTCGCGACGGGCTTTCGACAAATGTTCAGCGAAGCCGTGCGGTATATCATCGTGCACGCCGATACCACTCCAACTGTGAATGGTCGTCCCACCCAGGTGCGTCGCCGCCAGTCCAGTCGTCGCTGTCACCGATACATGTTTTCCATCGGCTTTCGCTAGTTTGATAAATTGGTTCAGCACATACGTCTTGCCCGCCCCTGCTGGACCGGTCAAAAGCACGCTCTCACCCGAGAGCAATATCTCTAATGCTAACCCCTGATTCATTCCTTTTATTATACCGTAGTTTAGCCGCGTGGCGGTTCACCTTCGGGGTCGTCGAGCAGCTTCTTGCTTTTAATCTCGTAGCGCCGCCCGGTGATTTCGTTCGTAATGTAGTCTTCGTTAATCAAGTTAACGAACATATCGAGGTCATTGCCGTCCATGATAATGATTGAACCATCATCGTCGGTCATCAGCTCGAGCTGCATCGAGTCAGCGTATTCAATTGCTTTTTCCTGGGTCACCACGCCTACTTCGAGCTTTTGGAGCTTGCTGACGACTTTTTTGCGATCACGGACCACCGTTTGTAAATCCAATCCATCAGGAAAACTCAGTTTAAACTGCTTTTCGATTTCGGCGACTTTTTGATCGGCCAAGAGTTGTTTCTTGAACTCATAATTAAACAAGCGCTCGAATTTGCTCTGGTTAAAGATGAAGATATCTTTATCAACAATCAGGACCTGGCTATCGGCCGGAACTTTCCAGCCAAAATCAGACGCGAAAGCTTCAAATTTACCCGCGCGGAATTCCCACGACACCGCACCAGGCAGCACATTACTGACGCTGACCTGTTTGATGATATAGAAGGACTTTTTTGGGTTGTCCTTATAACTAAATTTAGCAACCAATCCTTTAATACGTTTAAACTCGTGCTCTTGTTCGCTAAATTCGACGATATCGTGACGCTCGCGCTCAATCAGATTGATCAGGGTGTCGGCGTGCTTCACTTTTTCTAGCTCAGTACGGAGTAATACATTGTCCTCTTGCTCGGTCAGTTCATAATCGCGCACGCTCAGACCGGTTCCCGCACCCAATTCGACTTGGCTCATCATATCCAACAAAAACAGCGACTTCAGCTGAGTATCTAGCGCGTCGCTGACGGTCGTCGAGTACGGCGTATAATTTCGGTTGAACAAAAAGAATTCAACATCCAGGTTGTTTTTTGCCGCATCGGTCTGGTTTGCCCACGCAAAAATATCGGTGATTTCCCGTTCTGGCTGCTGGTTATCGTCGGTCGGCTGGTCGCTCATAGTCCCCTTTTCTTCAATTCAACAGTCCCTACTATAGAGGGCTGGTAGCATAAGGGTCAACGATAAAAATCACAACTATTTAGGCCGTCAGATAGCCGTCAAGTTTTTGCTCGCGAGCTTTGTTAGCCCATTCATCGGCCAGTTCGTTGCCCGGGTCACCTTCGTGGCCGCGCACCCATGTCAGCGTCGCGTTTGAATTCTGGTGGAGCACATACGCCTCTTTGACAATGTCGAGGTTTTTAATCTCGCCACCCTTCTTTTTCCAACCCTTGGCTTCCCAGCCCGGTGCCCATTTCGTAATCACGTTAATCCAAAATTCACTATCGGTGTATATAGTACAGTCAAGGCCATCGGCGTCGGTCATGGCAGCGACCAGCGCCCGGCCTTCCATGCGAATGTTCGTCGAATCTTGATCATGTCCAACGAACAGTGGCTGCATATCTTTAATGACCGCAAAGCCACCAGGCCCTGGGTTCGGACTGCAACTACCGTCAGTGTAATATACGGTCATTACTCAACAACCTCGACGCCGTTCCAAAAGGCAACGTAGTTCGAGAAGTCTTTCTTGACCCGTTCAATCGAGCCGTCTTTTGGTTCTGGGTAATACCAGGCGCCAAATTCATTGCGTTCACCATTGACGACAATGTCGTAATAGGATGCTTCACCCTTCCATGGACAGGTGGTATGGTGATCACTTTCTTCAAAAAATTGCCATTCGAGGGCCTTTGGCGGAAAGTACCAGTTCCCCTCGATGCGAATCAACTCGCCAACTGGTGCTTCTGCGATCACTTCGTCTCGCCATAGTGCTTTCATGGTTTTATTATACCGATTTTCAGACTTATGCGCCAAGACCAGCTTGTGTTCTTTCGGCTTGGTGTCGTTCTTCTTGGATTGCCTGTGCACGTTCTAACACTTTCTGAGCAATATCAGGATCGTTCACTGACTCTCTTTCGAGAATCGTAATATATGTTGACCAAAAATCTTCATACAATGCCAACGTCTCATCGGTCGTGAGTTTGATAAGGTCCATGATGGCTTTTCGTTGAAAATCGACAACTGCCTGCATGTCGCCCGTGACAGCTTCGGCATCCTGCCGTGGAATAAATGGTTGGTTCTCTGGACTCATGATTGTGCTCTTGCACCCTTCTCCACACCCCTTATAAATTCATCTAACGACTCACCGTGAAAAATCACTTCTCCTTGGCGGAATCCCCATAGTGGCTTTTGTTTCATGATGGCAAAATCAGCTCGACGGACACTGATTCGCTCACCACCATCATGCTTTGGTTTGTGTTCGGCGATTTTGTGTTGCGCGACGAAGACATATTTGAACCATTCAATTTTAGGTTCTGGCTGCGAAATCATCAGTAGATGCCAGTCTTGGAATTCTAACCCAGTTTCCTCGAGTAACTCCCGCTTGGCAGCTGCTAAAATTGATTCGTCCGAGTCATCAACTCGTCCGCCTGGAATTTTACCAGTGCGAACATCACCATTCGCCTGCTCTTCGTCTACTACGATAATCTCATCACCATCGATCGCCACAATATAAACGGTGTCTGGCCGTTTGAGCATTTCGTATGTTTCAACCGTGCCATCAAACTGGGTCTGTGGCCATTGATACACATCGAATAATTCGCCACGAAACACACATTCAGCCGCTTCTGGAATCAAAATCGGTTTTGGTGGCAGTGGTCGATCACGCATAATTACAACTCTTCGATAGAAACCCGTCGCTGCTCGGTCGTATCTCGGTCACGAACCGTGACCATTCCATCTTTCTCAATCGTATCAAAATCAATGACAACGCAGTGTGGCGTGCCGATTTCATCTTGGCGACGGTAGCGTTTGCCGATATTGCCATTGTCGTCCCACATGACGGCACCGTATTTTTTCTTGAGGATAGTGTAGACTTCACGGGCTTTTTCGACCAACTCTGGTTTGTTTTTGAGCAGTGGCGATACTGCGAATTTAACCGGTGCCAAGTGATCAGGTAATTTCAAGAACTCACGCTGTTCGCCGTTTACTTCATCGACGGTATACGCGCTGGATAGCACCGCCATCAAAGCGCGCTCGACCCCAAACGATGGCTCGATCACGTGCGGCACAAATTTGTCGTTCGTGCCTTTGACGGTGTATTCCATGCTCTTGCCACTGGCATTTTGGATGTTCATCAAATCAAAGTCGGTGCGGTATGCCAAACCTAACAATTCTTCACGGCCAATCGGAAAATCAAATTCAAAGTCGATGGTTCGCTGGCTATAGTGAGCGCGGTCATCTTCTGGAACTTCCAGCTCATGGACCATGTCATCCCGCAATCCAAGTGCCTGCGTCCACCGCCAGACCTGTTGTCGCCAGTGTTCAAACGATTCTTCCCAGTTCGCTGGATTTACAAAGTATTCAATCTCCATTTGCTCGAACTCGCGCGAGCGGAAAATAAAATCACGCGGGCTAATTTCGTTACGAAACGCCTTCCCCTGCTGGGCTAATCCAAATGGTAAATCTGGGTAAAAGGTGTCGACGACGTTTTTGTAATTCGTAAAGATACCTTGGGCAGTTTCTGGACGAAGATAACTAATACTCGCTTCATCATCAACCGGGCCAACGTTCGTCTTGAACATCATGTTGAATTGCCGAGCTGGACCAAAGGTATTTTCCTTACCACAAGCTGGACAAACGTTCTCGTCCTCGAGCTTATCTGCCCGAAAACGACCTTTACAGTTCTCACACTCAACCAATGGATCAGTGAACGTATCGACATGTCCACTCGCCTGCCAAACCTTTTGATTCATCAAGATTGCCGCGTCGACGCCGTACATATCATCACGTTCATCGACAAACATCTGCCACCACAGCTGCATAATATTTCGCTTCAAGGCGACACCCAGTGGGCCGTAATCCCACGTGCCGCTCAGGCCGCCGTAGACATCAGAGCCTGGGTAGATGAAGCCGCGGCGCTTGGCCAAACTAACAATCTGTTCCATGTTGGATTTCGTTTCACTCATAACTGAGGTGTATTATAGCACTAAATCGCCGCGTGTTCTCGCGCAACCAGCAAACATTCGGGCAAATAATTGCCGAGTCCACCGACTTGGATCAACACTGCCAGTGGCCGTGTTGCAATCAAGCGCAGTAGTTTAACGTGCTCACCGCCCAGTGGCCCAGCATCCGTTTGAACAAGACCTTGCTCGGCACTGTCATAGCGGTAGCGAGCATCGACCTCAAGCTTTTTCCCGTTGGTATCGCGCTCCAAATTCAGTTGATGCCCTAGCAGCGCGCTATAGCGCAGATAAAACCAGGCTTTTGTCAGTGGTAAAGCAATCGTCGCGTTATCCAGCGCCATCAAGAGCTCAGCCAGCAAATCGTACCATTCTGGCTCGTCGACTGTTTCGCTGGCTTTGGTAATCAGCGAAATGATCTCATAGCCGAACTGTAGACGATCATAGTCCTCGATAATGTGATGGTAAAAATGAACCAATCGTGAAGAGGTCAACACGCCCAGCTCTCCCTTACCCTCACCAATCACCACATCACTGACCGCAAAAAGCTCGATACCGCCGGCCAACTTACTTTTCTCGCGCCGAACCCCTCGAGCCATGACCGCGCGTCTTCCTATGGGGGTCAACAGTTGCAGTATTCTATCGGCTTCGCCATAATTCGTCCGACGCAGGACTATCGCGCGCGTCCGCTGGGTTTTCACGCCAAGACTCCCCGAAGCGCCACCACCAATGCGTCTGCCCCCATGGTCGTTTTGTCGACAATCCGCTGAACGCCGTATGGTTTTAAATTGTCGAGCGAGAGGCTATCAGAAACATCTGTGTAAACAACCACGGGGATATCTTTGGTGTCAGGATATGATTGGAGTTCATGCAACAGCGCCATGACGGTTGCGCCACTGAGTAAAACATCGGCAATAATCGCGTCTGGTTTCGCGTCGTCGATTTTGGTAATGGCAGATTGTGCATGTGCGGCATGCACCACCTCAAAGCCAGCTCGACGTAATCGCTCCAGCTCGAGCTCAGCCCGCCACATGTCATCTTCGAC
Source organism: bacterium (assembly GCA_030428585.1). Classification (GTDB taxonomy): domain Bacteria; phylum Patescibacteriota; class Saccharimonadia; order Saccharimonadales; family Saccharimonadaceae; genus Microsaccharimonas. Next base: position 8,498 of record JAUIDL010000013.1, read on the forward strand.
TAATAAGACTCGCCCGTTCATAGCCAACTCAGTTGCCGTGAGGCATGGAGATCAACATAAAAGGTCGCGCCGTCCCGATGCCTGGTCATACCAATCGTGCCGTTCATTGCACTGGCGAATTGACTCGCCAAATAAAGCCCTAGTCCACTGCTTTGCGGTCGGGCGTGAATAGCTTGCGGCGCGTGGGCTAATTTTTGCTGCAAACCACGCCACATGTCTGCTGACAATGCTGGGCCAAAATCACGCACGCCAATACGGACAATTGAACCTTTTTGGAGCGCTTTTATTTGCAGGTGCACGACCGTACCAGGCTCGGTGTAGTGCAATGCATTATCACTAAAATTCAATAAAATTCGTCTCAACAGATCTCGGTTCGCAACCAACAGCAACGGATGGCGTCGCTGCGCTACACTGAGGGTCCGACCATGTGCTGCGAATAACGGCGTCAGTTCATGGACAATGTCCTGGCAAATTTGCTCAGGGTTCAGTGGTTCGACGGCAAACATTGCATCCTCGAGACGAGCCGACTTCGTCAAATCAGTCGTCAGTCGCAGGGCTCGCTCGCTAGTTAAACTGACGCGCTCTATCAAGCGTTGTTGCTCTGGTGTTAGCCTAGTATTCTCGAGCTCTAAGGATAACTGACGAATCAACGACAGCGGTGACTTTAACTCATGAGCAGCCGCCGCCAACGGCGGTATCATACCCCTGCTCTGTAGTGACTCCCCTCCACTCTCTTGCATACCTCTAGTTTAGCACCCAGAGCGGGTCGTCACCAACGACAAGCGGGATTGATTATTTGTTGAAGGTAATCGATTTGACGAGTTTGTCGAAATCTTTTTTGAACGTGTTCGCGTCCGTTCGCAGGGTGACAACTTTGTCACGAATCTTAAAGATAACTGCCGCGCCACGGATGTCATCGGTAAAGTTACCGTCAAGACGAGTGCCAGTCTGGCCATTGATGCGAATTGTACTCGATTTCAAGTCACCATTACTCACCTCAGAACTGTAGTCATCAACAATGTCTTCGTACTCAGCTGTTTCAATCGTCACCCGCAGCGCCAATTGTGTATCGCGTTTCACCGGAGGTACCGATCCAGGATTCAAGTATGCCTCGAAGTCACCACCACGTGAAATATCATTGCCGATATACACGCTCCAGGTCTTTGGGTACGAAAAGCTCAGCAGACCGTAATCCTCTGGGCCGGCAAACGTACGGTTCGGCTCTTTTTCTCGTTCAAGGAACTTGGCTTCGTCGACGTCAGCCTGCTCTTTTTTCGCCGTTGCAACCGCCGCTTCAACTTTTGTATCGACGTTATCTTTTTGATCAAGGTAGTTCACAAATGCCCACGCACCAAAGCCAATCGCGCCCAGCGACAAGATAATAAAGACGACGGCCAAAACAACCCATAACGATCCGGCACCGCGTTGATCACGAAATATCATACCCGCATTATACCGTAAGCGCTTTTTTCTGCCTAGGAGTGATTCGGTACAAAAAGTGAGCCCCGACCTGCTTGTCCACAATCTGCACTAACGGATTGCCGTAACTGATCAACGCCACAGTTTTTTGCTGTGTATCGGCAAATGCTTGTAGTTTCTTCACCAACTTTATTTGATCACGATGAACCGAAAACGCGTAGACCACCGTCGTTGCTAGGGGAAGCTTTGCTTGCCAAAAATTAGCCAATCGAACCTGTACACGGTCATCTTTACTTGATAACACTCTGGCCACTCCATACAACACCGGCTGAATCTCATACCCAATCGCCCGTGCTCCCTGAGTACTGGCAATGCGAAGCACACGGCCATCACCTGCGCCGATATCAATTAACGTATCGGACTTGCCAAGTGGGTACAGCTCCGTCAACGCCCTATAGACATCTCGGCGATGACTCGGCACATACGGCGCACCGAAAAATACCACAAAACCAAAGAAAAAAATCAAACCAATGACTATCCAAAGGATGATCATTCGTTCGGCTCGTCAAACCGCTGCTTGACCACGGCAATGTCGTTTTTAATAGCGGTCAGATCTTCTTCGATCTCTGCAGCGAGTGTTTCTGCGTTTTTATATTGGTCAACCGCTTTTTCGAGTACGAAGTCTTCACTCTGAAACCAGCTGACAATAGCCGATAGCTCATTTAATTTATCTTGGACTGTTTTATTTTTCTGTGACATCTTTTACCTCCGCCGTTATCATCTGTTTACTGGTCTCGATTTCAATCGTCTTTCCCGCCATGAGTTCACCACGGACTAACGCATATCCTTGCTGCAACACACGCTGGGGGTTCAACTGCTCCACTCCGAGTCTCAGTGCCGCCAGTTGATCAAATCCCACCTGAATTTGCTGTTCAATCCGCTGCCACGCCCGGGCTAGGTGCTCGCGCGTTTGTTGCTGGAACCGTGTCATTGCTGCAATCAACGCCTGGCCACTTTGCTCAACCTGGTGCTGTGCAAGCCGTATCAATTCTTGCCGATCAGGCACTAATGTCTCCGCCGCATGAGTCGGCGTCGCCGCTCGAACATCCGCTACCATATCGGACAACGTATGATCGATTTCATGGCCAACGCCCACCAACGTTGGGATGCGACTTTCGGCAATTGCTCGAGCCAGCGGTTCGTCGTTAAACGTTGCTAGGTCTTCCGCACTTCCCCCACCGCGAATAATTACCAAAACGTCGGCTGGTTCAGCCTGTTGATTAAAATAGTGGATTGCCCGGATAATTTGGTCTGGTGCAGGGTCGCCTTGGACCTGGGTATGAGCAACCTGGACCTGCAACCCACCCCAGCGTTCGTTCAAAATTCGGGTAAAGTCAGCGTAGGCTGCCGACTCAGTACTGGTAATGACCGCGACCGATTTCGGAACGCGTGGCAACGGTCGCTTCCGCTCGGGCGCAAACAGTCCTTCTACTTCGAATTTCGCCTTCAAGAGTTCAAAGCCTTTTTTAATCGCTCCCTCACCCACCGGCTTGACCGATTGGATGCTGATTGAAAAGTAGCCTTTGTTGCTGAGGCGCGGTCGTCCGGTAACCACAACTTTCATACCGTCCTCGACAGGTGTGCGTAGATTGTAGACGCTGGTAAAGCAATTCACCACCGCACCTTCGTCTTTCAGGTTAAAACCGACCCACTTGCCTTGACTAATTCGGTGCTCGGACACCTCACCCACAATCGATACCGTCGGGTAGGCATACTCGAGGGTTTGATTGGTCAGCGCGACAAAATCACTTACCGATAGGAGCACTGGCTCGGCCATATTTGTTCAGGGTTAGTTGGTAAAACACGTAGCCGAAGCCAATCGTTAGAATCAGCAGTGAAATACGGGCAATCAAAGTTCCGGCAATCGCCACATCTGGCGGCAGACCGGTCGTCGCGAGGAATGCAATCATAATCGCTTCGTACACGCCCGCTCCTCCTGGTGTCACCGAGACAGCACTGGCAATCGAAGCCACCCCAAAGGCAACAAACAGCAATGCCGGATTGAGCATATAGCCCAGTGACCAAAACGCAATCCACAACAGGGCGACGTCAATCACGTTGGCAATCAGCGCCCACATAAATGGCTGAGCCAGCACCTTCTTTTCTTTGCGAATCGCTTTGTAATCTTGATGCAGTTCAGTAAAGAAATCTTTAATGATATGCGCCGCTACTACCGGTTTGGTTTTGTCACGACGGAAAATACCGAGCACCTTGTTCGCGAGTCGTGTCAGCCACGCCGCAAACTTGTCCAGCCGACCCTGGTGTCCCAGTACAAAGATAGCCGCCACGACGGCCCCAAACGCCAAGACTGTCAGACCAAGACAAATCAGAATCACAAAGCGATTTATCTGATGGTCGATAATCAACGCCGCCACCGCAATGATCAACAACACGATAAAACTAAGGAACGTCATCGCGAACCGAATGATTTGTGCCATCGTCGATCGCCCGACGCGTACGCCCATGCGACTCAGCACCCAACTCAGGTAAGAGAACCCAGCCGCTCCGCCGCTTGGCAAAATGTGATTCACAAAGTTGAGTTCGAGCGCAATCCGTGTCATCCGCCATGCCGATGTTTGCTTCAGATCACCTTTCGACCGTAAATACGAGAACATGATTTCACCCGTCGCCCAGTAGCTAAAGAATTGCACCGGAATCAACAACGCCAAAATCCACAGGTTGACTTGGTCGAGTAAATTCCAGGCTTTGACAATCTCTGGCCACGCAAACACAACCACCACCGTCAAAAGCACGAGAGTAATCAGTGTCAGCCAGCCCCGAATCGACAATTTGTGCATACTGGTTTCATTATAACATCAGGTATAATAACCGTATGTACGTTGCTCTTTTGGGTCGCCAGCCTGCCATTTCTATCGCCGAACTCGAGCGAGTTTTTGGCGACGTCCGCTGGTTTGGTGGTGAAGCCGCGCTAATCGACACCGAAGAGCCAATCGACATCCAACGGCTGGGTGGCACACAAAAGCTCGGGGTTGTCGTCGCGAAATTCCCGTTAGATGATTGGCGTTCAGTCTCCAAAAAAATCGTCACCCATTACAGCCGCGAGTGGGCCGCCTACGATGGTAAAATTACCCTCGGCATCAGCGCCTACGGCTTTCACACGACCTCGCGCGATGTCCAAAAAACCGGTCTGCTACTCAAGAATAAACTCAAAGGCAACACCAGCCTCCGCCTCATACCAAACCAAGACGTCGCCCTCTCGACCGCGACTGCTCACCACAACAAGCTCGGACTGTCTGACAATAAAGTTGAATTACTCGTTGTGCGCGGCAAAACCTCGATTGTGGTTGCCGAGAGTGTCGGCACGCAGAACATCACTGCCCTGGCCGCTCGTGACCAAGGCCGACCAAAACGCGACGCCTTCGTCGGCATGCTACCGCCGAAACTCGCCCAAATTCTGATCAATCTGGCAGCACCAAACCAACCAGCCCGCCTGCTCGACCCGTTCTGTGGCACCGGTGTCGTCCTCCAAGAGGCATTATTGCTCGGCTACGACGTCTACGGTACCGATTTGGCCCAAAAAATGATCGATTACAGCCAAGCCAACCTCGACTGGCTGCAACAAACCGCCCACATTAATGGAAAAGTGACACTCGCCACCGCTGACGCTATGGACGCCCGCTGGCAAGCACCGATTGACGCTGTCGCGACCGAAACCTACCTGGGCCAGCCGTTTAGCGCTCCACCAAGTCCCAGCAAACTAACCGAAGTTCGTGGCAACTGTGACCATATCATCGGTACGTTCCTGAAAAACCTGGCTGATCAACTCGAATCAGGCACGCCGGTTGCCGTTGCAGTGCCTGCCTGGCGCGCCAGCGATGGATCATTCACCCACCTCCCCCTAGTAAAGAATGTTGAGAAATTCGGCTTTACTCGTGTACCACTGACCACCGTGTCGCCCGAGCAACTGCTCTACTATCGCCCAGACCAAATCGTCGCCCGGGAATTGCTGGTTCTGCAAAAAAGCTAATACCCCAGCAGCCAC
>JAUIDL010000078.1 GCA_030428585.1 bacterium
GACAACTCTTCAAATGCAGGCCTGGTCAAAAACGAAGGGGCCGGCTTCGATGCCCAGTGGGAGATTGGCTTTCCCCACGTCGTCCGTGACGCGCTAGGAATTACACAAAATCCAAACCAAGCCCGTCTTGATGGGATTGCTTATGAATTAGGACATACGTACCGAGGAGATGCCTTCGATAAGGTCGTGTTCAGTGATTCCCACGACACCGCTGCGAATGGCTCGGTCCGCCTAAACGAAGCGGCGGCACCTGGTAACGCCGAAAGTGCCTACGCTCGGCACCAAACCTTACTCGCCAGTGCGGTCGCCCTAACTGCGCCTGGTATTCCTATGCTTCTGCAGGGTCAAGAATTTATGCAAGAAGGCGCGTTTAATGATTGGCAAATGCTGGAATGGGACAAAACCACGCAATTTTCAGGGATTGTTCTGGCTCACCAGCACTTGATCAACCTGAGGCTCAACAAATTCGACAATACGGCTGGGCTGCTTGGGCAATCGACAACCCTAATCCATCGAGACGATACGAATAATGTCATAGCGTATCTACGAAAAGATGCCGGTGGTCCTGGTGATGACACGGTGGTCATTGTGAATTTCGGCGGCGATCGGTTTGATGACTACAAACTCACGCTGCCGTACTCAGCGACCTGGCGCGTCAGATTCAACAGCTGTTGGAAAGGCTACAGTGTTGATTTTCATGAAACCAGTTTCTCAACGACCAAAGCGGCCGCTGGTGGAACAGCCTCGGTTGCCTTAGCAGAATATAGCGTGATGATTTTGTCAGTCGACAAATAGCTAGAGTAGTGGCTTGAGATAACCGCCAGTAAATGAAGCTTTGGTCTTGACGATTTCTTCTGGCGTTCCCGAAGCAATCACCGTTCCCCCAGCCTGTCCACCCTCTGGACCCATATCGATGATATGATCAGCTGTCTTGATCACATCCAAGTTGTGTTCAATTACCACCATACTATTTCCACCCTGCACCAATTTTTGCAGAATCGTTAAGAGTCGTTTCACATCGGCACTGTGTAGACCGGTCGTTGGTTCGTCGAGGATATACAAAGTCTTCCCCGTTGAGCGACGCGACAGTTCGCTAGCGAGCTTAATACGCTGCGCTTCTCCACCGCTAAACGTCGTCGCTGGTTGGCCGAGCTTGATGTAGCCAAGCCCTACCTCGACCAATGTATCGAGTTTTCGCGCAATCGCCGGAATATTGGCAAAGAACTCGGCTGCTTGTTCGATGGTCATCTCCAGAACATCACTAATTGTCGCGTCTTTGTATTTAATTTCGAGCGCTTCGCGGTTATAGCGCTTACCGTGACAGACATCACAGGTAACGTACACGTCCGGCAAGAAGTGCATTTCAATTTTGATCACCCCATCACCCTGACAGTTCTCACAGCGCCCACCTTTGACGTTAAAGCTAAACCGGCCAGCTTTATAGCCACGAATATTAGCTTCTGGCGTACTCGCAAACAGTTCACGAATTGGCGTAAACACACCGGTGTAGGTTGCAGGGTTAGAGCGTGGAGTTCGACCAATAGCCGACTGGTCAATAACGATGACTTTGTCCAGGTGATCGATACCTTCGACCACATCATGTGCCCCCGGTACATCGTGGGCTCGATGCAAGCGGGCTGATAGTTCTTTTGCCAAGATGTCGTTCACAAGCGTCGATTTGCCCGAACCACTAACGCCACTGACCACGGTCATTACTCCCAAAGGAATCATGACATCAATGTTCTTCAAGTTGTTTTCACGCGCACCTTTAATCACCAGGGCTCGGTCTTTTTCAATCGTCCGACGCTTCTTTGGCACGGCAATCTTTTCCGTCCCAACCAAGAATCGGCCAGTAATACTACCGTCATTTGCCGCGACTTGGTCTGGCGTCCCATGAGCGACAATGTGTCCACCGTTAACACCGGCCCCAGGACCGATATCGAGTAGGTAGTCGGCTTGGCGAATCGTGTCTTCGTCATGTTCAACGACGAGTACCGTGTTGCCTAAGTCACGCAAGTGTTTAAGCGTCGCAATCAAACGGTCATTATCGCGTTGGTGTAAGCCAATCGACGGTTCATCCAGTACATACAGCACTCCTTGTAGACCAGAACCAATCTGGGTTGCCAAACGAATGCGCTGGGCTTCACCACCAGAAAGGGTGTTAGCAGCACGAGATAGTTCAAGATAGTTCAGACCGACATTGTTCATAAAGCCGAGTCGTGCAGTAATTTCTTTTAAAATCTGCGTCGCGATGAACTGCTCTTCGTCAGTCAATTTTAGGTTATTTTCGAAGAGGTCTAGCGCCGCGTCGACACCAAGTGTACAAATGTCCATAATGTTCAAATCGTGGACAGTTACAGCCAGAACAACTGGTTTCAGGCGCGCACCTTTACAGGCGTGACATTGTCGCTCGCGCATAAATCGTTCGATGTCTTTTCGCATAAAGTCGCTGTCGGTTTCTTTATAGCGACGTTCGAGGTTTGGAATCACGCCTTCATACGTAGCATCATAACTTCGGCCGTCACCAAGCGAAACCCGGTACTTTTCCGTACCAGTGCCGTACAGAATGATTTGAATTGCCTCGTCGTCGAGCTCCTTGACG
>JAUIDL010000079.1 GCA_030428585.1 bacterium
ATAACGAAATCCGTACCGTTCGTGACCTTGTCACCCTGAGCGAGCAAGATCTGCGTGAACTCAAGGGCTTTGGGAGCAAAGCACTTGATGAAGTTAAAGATAAACTGGCAGAACTGGAAATCTAATCATGCATCGACACGGATATCAAGGACGTAAGTTCGGTCGCGAGCGTGACCAACGTCGTGCACTGATCAAAGGCTTGGCAACAAGCTTGGTCGAGCACGGTAAGATTGAAACCACGCTTCCAAAAGCCAAAGAACTGGTCCGTTACATTGAGAAGCTGATCACCAAGGCGAAGAAAGGTGACTTGGCGAACCGTCGTGCAGTCATCGCTGGCCTCTCGACTCAAGCTGCTGCGTTCCGTCTGGTAGACGTTATCGCACCACAGCTGACCGGTCGAACCAGTGGTCACGTACGCGTCGAGCGAACTCGCCTACGTGTTGGTGATGGCGCCCAAATGGCGACAATCGCTTTCGTCGACGACATCAAAGACACGCCGGCAAAGAAACCTGCAGAGACTCCAGCTGAGAAACCAGCTGCCAAGAAGCCTGCAGCGAAGAAGGAGGCTAAATAATGACAAATCCAAAGACATTTAGCCAAAAAGGTGACGACATCAACCGCCAATGGTATTTAATTGACGCTGCTAGCGCTCCATTAGGACGCGTCGCAACCGAAATCGCCAAATACTTGATTGGTAAAGCAAAACCTACCTACACCCCACACATCGATAACGGTGACTACGTTGTGGTTATCAACGCAGCAAAGACCGTTGTCACCGGCGACAAAGAGACCGGCAAGGTCTACTACCGCCACAGTGGCTTCCCAGGTGGTATCAAGGACGCAACCCTCGCAGAAGTACGCGAAAAGGCGCCTGAGCGCATTATCGAAGCTGCGGTCAAGGGAATGCTACCAAAGAACAAGCTATCAGCCGACCGTATGGCTCGTCTGCGCGTGTTTGCTGGTGAAGAACACACCCACACCGCTCAAACTCCAAAGAAAGTAGAGGTACAGTAATATGGCGACCGGAACCTATCACTACGGCCTCGGCCGACGCAAGAGTGCAACCGCCCGCGCACGTCTGTACGCTGGTAAAGGTAACATCACGATTAACGACAAGCCTGCGGCTGAATACCTTGACGGTAACAAGTCACTGTTGGCTGAAGTCACTGATCCGCTCGCCCTGGTTGGCAAGCAAAAAGACTTTGACATCACCATTGTCGTTCAAGGTGGTGGCACCGCTGGTCAAGTTGATGCAATCAAACTGGCGATTGCTAAGGCCTTGACCACTGCTCACGCCGATCTTCGTTCAACCCTCAAGAAAGCTGAATTGCTGAAACGTGATTCACGCGAGAAAGAACGCAAGAAATATGGTCTTCGTTCGGCACGTAAGCGCGAACAATTCTCGAAGCGTTAATCTCGCTTTAACACCACAAAAATTCTCTCCACACGGGGAGAGTTTTTTGGTAGCCATAAGCGTGGTAGTATAGAAACAATGAGTTGGCAGACATTTTTTGCGAATCCGATTATTCAAATTGTGTTGATTGTGGCGATTGCCGCACTCTTGCACCACTTTAGTCATAAGATTATTAAAGCAGCCGTTGAGCGGAGTATGAAACGTCGTCGTCTTGATAACGAGACATCTCTAGATATGAAGAAACGACGCGATACCGTCTCGGGACTCTTCACCGCTCTAGCAGCGTTGGTTATTTGGATTGCCGCGACCGCCCTTATCCTTCAGGCGCTTAACTTCGACCTCGCGCAAATTGCGGCTGGTGCTGGCTTCTTGGGTATTGTTATAGGCCTCGGCGCCCAGGCGACGATTCGAGATATCCTAGCAGGTATCTTTATTCTGATGGAAAATCAGTACCGTGTCGGTGATATCGTCAGTCTCAGTGGCGGTAGTATCGATGTCGAAACCACAGGTGTTATCGAAGATATTACCCTTCGGATTACCAAATTACGAGACATCGACGGCACACTACATATTGTTCGTAACGGTGAAGCCAGTGTTATTACGAACCGCACCTTTAACTACTCTAGTGTCGTCGTCGATGTTGGGGTAGCGTATGACAGCGACATCGATCTGGTCGAAAAGACAATGAACGACGTCGGACAAAAGATGCTCGATGAACCAGGGCTGGCCGAAGTGATCAAAGAACCAATCCATTTCTTCCGCGTTGATCATTTTGCTGATTCAGCTGTGATTATTAAAACCCTCGGTAAAGTAGAGCCGGCGCAGCAATGGGCGATTGCTGGCGAGTATCGTCGCCGACTGCTGAAAGAGTTCAAAAAGAAGGATATCGAGATTGCCTTCCCGCAACTAGTCATTCACAACGCCAAGCAATAGAGAGTTGCGTCCAAATACGCTATAATCAAACCAATGTCTAAGCCTGTTATCCTGACTGGCATTCGTTCAAACGAACAGCCAACGATCGCCAACTACCTCGGCGCGTTTTTACCGATGGTTGAGATGCAACGACAGTACGCCGGAGATTATCAGATCAATATGTTTGTGCCCGACCTACACAGCTTCACCACGCCAATAGACCACGAGAATTTATACCGCAATACACTCGATAATTTGAAGTATTTT
>JAUIDL010000014.1 GCA_030428585.1 bacterium
CGGCTTAGAGAAAAGCGAGACTTGCATTATACCCCTGTGGGGTATAACATGAAGCTATGATAGCTGACATTAAGAAGCGGGCGATACACCGCTCAAAGATTATAGAAGGACAATTTAAGGGGCTTGAGAAAGCCATCGAGAACGAGACGTACTGCATGGACATTCTGACGCAGAGCCTTGCTATTCAAAAATCGCTCGCTTCGCTCAATAAGCTCATCTTGGAGAACCACCTACGCACCCACATGGCTCACTCGCTGGAGTCGCACAGTCCCGACGAGCAGGATAGGGCCGTCGATGAAATGCTCAGACTATACGAACTAAATAATATACGGGGGAAATAGATGGATCACTCACACCACACCCACACGCAGCCTGATCACGAGCAACATGGCAAAAATACACAGTACGCCTGCCCGATGCATCCCGATGTCACCTCAGACAAACCAGGCATGTGTCCGAAATGTCACATGGCACTCGAAAAAGTAAAACAGTCACCAGAGCAGCACGATCACGACCATGACAAACACGCTGGTCATAGCCCCAATATGTTCAAGCAAAAGTTTTGGTTGAGCCTACTGCTGACCGTGCCGACACTGGTATTTTCGCACACCGTACAAAGTTGGTTTGGCCTTGATTTCATGTTCACCGGCAGCGAGTACATTCCGGCCGTGTTCGGTACAATCATTTTCCTCTATGGCGGCTTGGTATTCCTCAAGAGCGCCAGAGGTGAACTAGCTGCCCGTCAGCCTGGTATGATGACGCTGATCTCAATGGCGATTTCCGTTGCGTTCGTCTATAGTCTACTTGTCACATTCAAGGTAGTGAGCGGTATGGACTTCTGGTGGGAGTTGGCAACGCTAGTGACGATCATGCTGCTCGGCCACTGGCTCGAAATGGCATCTGTCCAAAATGCGCAGGGAGCGCTCAATGAGCTTGCCAAGCTACTCCCCGATGAGGCAGAGGTAGTTGATGGTGATGCAACGAAAAAAGTCCTGATTAGCGAGCTAAAAGTCGGTGATTTACTGCTCATTCGTCCAGGCGCACAAGTGCCGGTTGATGGCGTGGTCGTCAAAGGCTCGTCCGAAGTCAATGAGTCTATGCTAACCGGCGAATCAAAGCCAGTAGCCAAAAGGCCAAATAGCGAAGTGATTGGTGGCACAATCAATACTAGCGGCGCACTCACGATCAAAGCGACAAAAGTCGGTAATGATACGGCACTCGCTGGTATTATGAAACTCGTCGAAGAAGCGCAGACCAGCAAGTCAAATACTCAGATACTAGCCGATAAAGCCGCGTTTTACTTAACTTTTGTTGCCCTTGGCGCAGCGCTGATTACTTGGATTGCGTGGTGGATTGCGGGCGCATCGGCCGGATTTATTTTAGAGCGTATTGTAACGGTGCTAGTAATCGCCTGTCCGCACGCCCTTGGCCTCGCCGTACCACTTGTCACGGCCATCTCGACCACATTGGCCGCCAAGAACGGCCTACTTGTTAGGCAACGCATGGCACTTGAAGCAGCGCGAAATATCGACGTGATACTGTTTGATAAAACCGGCACGCTTACGAAAGGCGAACAAGGTGTTGTTGATGTCGTGGCGAAAGACAAGACCCGCATGTTGAGTCTCGCTGCTGCACTAGAGCGCGAATCAGAACATCCAATTGCGAAAGCTATTTTCCAGTATGCACGCGGTCAAAATGTGCCGGAAATTCACACCACTGACTTTTCGGCACTTTCTGGTCGTGGTGTACGAGCAACGATCAACGGCAAGTCTGTCTATATTGGCGGCCCACGAATCCTCGAAGAACGCGCCGTCCGGCTTGATGCCACGCTGCGAGCGGCAACCAAAAAAGCCTCAGACGATGGTAAGACGGTTGTGTATGTCATCGAGGGCAGAAATGTCTTAGGTGCGATCATGCTGGCCGATGTGATACGCAAAGAATCAAGAGAAGCCGTGGCAACGCTGCATAGTATGGGCAAGCGCGTCGCTATGCTGACCGGTGATAGTAAGGGTGTGGCCGCATGGGTAGCCAAGGAACTTGGTATCAAAGAATACTTTGCCGAGGTACTACCTGAAAACAAAGCCGAAACCGTCAAGAAATTACAAACAGACGGCAGCCGCGTGGCAATGGTCGGCGATGGCGTCAATGACGCGCCTGCCCTGACGCAAGCCGATATTGGTATTGCGATTGGCGCTGGTACTGATGTTGCTATTGAATCAGCCGGTATCGTACTGGCAAGCAGTGACCCACGCGGGGTTGCTAAAATCGTCACGCTCTCGAAAAAGACGTATAGCAAAATGGTACAGAACCTTGCGTGGGCAACCGGTTACAACGCCCTCGCAATTCCGCTTGCGGCAGGTGTGACATCAGCACTCGGCTTTGTATTGTCACCAGCGTTTGGCGCGGTACTGATGTCGCTATCGACCATCGTTGTTGCTATAAACGCGCAGTTTTTACGAAAAGTACGGTTGTAAAGGAGGGATTATGCACGACCATCACGATCACGAACATCATCACCATCATCATGGCGATGCGCCAGCCGTTGACCCAGCGACGCTCGACGATACGCAGGCGATTTGTCCAGTGACAGGCGATGTCGTCGTCAAAGCCGAGTCAGAGGCGCTTGGTCATAGCCGCCAACATGACGGACAGACCTACTATTTCTGCTGCGCGACGTGCGTACAACTGTTCGATAAAAACCCTGAAAAATATACCCATCAAACCCATAGCACCGATACCCTCACGCTCACAAGCAAAGAGAACCTAGCAGATAATGTCTGGGCGTTTCGATTCGAGGCGGACACACCGATCTCATGGACACCAGGCCAATTCATTCGTATTGAGTTGCCTCATGATAATCCTGATGATGAGGGAACGAAACGCTGGTTTACAATCTCATCGACGCCCCATGACGGCTATATTCAGATTACAACTCGCGTTACCGATACCACCTTTAAGCAGGCGCTCGCTGCGCTGCCAATCGGCAGCACGATCAATCTTGTTGAGCAGCCGGATGGTGATTTTGTCTGGCAAGAGAGTGAAAAGCCGCTGGTATTTATCGCGGGTGGCATCGGTATCACCCCGTTCTACAGTATGCTCAAAGCCAGAGGCCATAGCGGACAGCCGGTGTCGGCAACGCTTATTTATAATGGTCGAACTGATGAGTTACCATTCAAAGTGGAGTTTGAAGAAGCCAGCAGGCGACATCCAGAGTTTAAGGTGCACTATGTTATCGGAGAGCAGCTCACTACCGAAAAACTCACAGAACTCGTGCCCAATATTAGTTCGTCACAGGTTTATATTTCAGGTGCCGAGTCAATGGTGGAGGCCCTCGGTAAGCAATTAGAAGAGAGTGGGCTTGCTAATGATAATCTCCATCAAGACTTCTTCCCTCACTACAACGAAGAGAGCTACTAGAAATATGACTCTTGGGACAAATTACGGTAAAATAGAGATATGAAACGAGTGTTCCAAGGCGCTGTTTACGTGCTCATGGTTTCAGTACTAAGCGTACTGTCCTTAGGTATATATGCAGCTGCCGCACAGACTATGAACATGGGGCACTCAATGGGTGGTGCATCTCATCAAGTAAGTTCATCGAATTGTTTTACTGCTTGTACGACGGCAACTCTTCGCAAAGACGAGTTCATCAAAGATACCGAGAAAGACGAGGATGGCAAGCCGCAGCCTCCATTTTATGTTCAGTTCCAGACATCACCCCTTTTGGCCCTTGAAGAAAAGCATAGTCAAGAGACAAGAGCTGCCGGGGATAGAGAACCACCCCCTGGTGGCGTACCCGCCTACATTGGTTTGACCGTCTTTCGTGCTTGAGATTTAGCTGTTTACGTTTTACTAAATAGCTAAATTAGGAGTACTTTATGAATAAAAAGAATAAACAAATGCTAATTGTGGGTCTTGTCGCTTTTGTAGTTGTAGTGGGTGTTGCGACTTTTGTGTTCCGTGACCAACTATTCCGAAGCGTTTCAGTCCAGCCGCCATCAGAGATGGCACAAGTCGATACAACGTCAGATACATACAAGCAATATGCTGCCATGACCGGCGAAACCTATGACCGCAACTTTATCGCTAATATGATCGCCCATCACCAAGGTGCGGTTGATATGGCGAAGTTGGCATTAACGAGCGCCAAGCACCAAGAGCTGAAAGATATGGCGAACGACATCATCTCGGCTCAAGAGGGTGAGATTAGTCAGATGACGGCTTGGCAAAAAGAATGGGGTTATCCATCGACAAGTGCCGACAACATGATGGATCACAGTGCTATGGGTATGATGGATGAGATGGCTGGTATGAACAGCGCCCTGGAGGGAAAGACGGGTGATGAGTTTGACAAAGCTTTTATCGAGCAGATGATCATGCACCACCAGTCGGCTATCGACATGGCTGCTCCTGGTGAGAAAAACGCACAGCACCAAGAACTAAAAGATCTTACCAAAGCTGTCGTTTCTGCTCAGACACAAGAAATCAAGCAAATGAAGCAGTGGCAGCAAGAGTGGGGTTATGACAATTAGACCATTTCCTGTTGCATTAGCGACTGTCGTAGTTGGCTTTATAGCGGTTATTATAGTCAGCAAGATAACCGCTCCGCCAGAACCACCACGTCCAGGCATTGAACAAGCCGATCATGGCCGTGAACACGTGAGCAGCAAGGAGTATGGCGGTGACCAACCGCCTACTTCTGGCTCGCATGCTAATCCCGTTGCATGGGGCGTTTACGATACTGAAGTTCGTGACGACCAAGTGATACACAATATGGAGCATGGCGGAATCTATGTCTCGTACCAACCCGATTTACCACAAGATCAAATTGAGAAGCTCAAAAAGCTGCTCTCTGAACCGTTCTCTAACCCAGAGTTCCAACCGAAAAAAATAGTGCTTGCACCAAGAGCTGCAAATAAATCACCTATAGAGCTGAGTTCGTGGCGTCGGAGTGAGTCGCTAGCAAGCTATGACCAGAAGAAAATAGAAGAGTACATAACGAGGAATCTGGGTAAAAGCCCGGAGCCACTTGCACGGTAGGCTGGAAGGTAAAGATATGCGAAAGACAGTAACAACAATTGCCGTTGTGCTAGTGTTTGGAGGAGCAGCTTTTGGTTGGTGGCTTTTGCAAAACCAGCCAGCTTCAGCTCCACCAAAAACAGCGCCTCCTGTAAGTAGCAATCAAAACAAACCCGATCCAAACAAACATGATTTTTCTGATGTAGACTTCTCTCGAAAAATGATTGTCCATAACCAACAAGCTATAGAGATGACAGAGGCTATTTTAGCGGTATCAACTAACCAAGCTGTCCGTGAAATAGCTGCAGAGATACAACAGGAGCAAAAAAGCACCGAAAATCAGTATAAAAATTGGCTCGGCGAGTGGAACGAAACATACACAAACTTGTCCGATTTTCCTGAAATGGACGGTCATGACATGTACCCTACCTATCTTGGCCTCGCGTCAGCGACAAACATGGCGGCACTCAAAACCGCAACCGGTAGTGACGCAGACAGGCTTTTCATTAGTCTGATGATTGCGCACCACGAGGGAGCGATTCAGGACAGCGGTGTGGTTAGCGATCTTCAATATGGCAAGTTGATCGAGTTCAAAAATAAAAGCCTCACCAGCTACAAGAACTATATTAAAAGATTAGAAGACTTACAAAAGGAAGAGTAATGAAAATAACGAAGAACAAGCTGTTTGCCGTTATCATCATCGTGTTGGTGGCTTTTGCGGCCGCCATTTGGTACTTTGGGGTCTTTTCGATTAAACCCGAAAAGACAACATTTAATACCGAAAACACGAAGAGTAGCCAGCAGGCAGCAACTACCGAAAAAACCACAGATAGCAAGTACGCTACTCTTAAGGGTGACGCTTTCGACGAAGCATTTATAGCTGATATGATCGCTCACCATGAAGCAGCGATAAACATGTCGGAGCAGGCGCAGGCTATGACGGCACATGATGAAATTCGTACCCTTGCTAGTTCGATCATGGAAACGCAAACAACGGAAATGGTACAGATGCGGGAATGGCAGCAAGCATGGGGCTTCGAGATTACAAATAGTGGTGGTCACATGAGTCATGGTGGTGGAGGTGCGGAAATGGCGGGTGACATGGTCGAAATGCAAAATAAGTTGAAGGACTTGAAGGGCGAAGCATACGATAAAGAGTTTCTTAAGCAAATGATTGTTCATCATGAGCAAGCTGTAGATATGGCAAAATATGCGGCCGACAATGCCAAGCGTCAAGAAATAAAAGACCTCGCAAGTAGTATCATTAAAGCTCAAAATGAGGAAATCAGACAGATGAAACAGTGGCAAAAGGCCTGGAGGTATTGATTATTACTTACGAGGTAGCGTCTGAAAGTCACGAATAACTTGCAAAACAAGGCATGGTGCAAGTACAGCACCCAAAGATAGCCACCACATGAAGAAAGTGCTGCTATACATATTTGTCCCAAGGGCTAGACTATGTATAAAAATTGCCACCATTGCCAATGCTTGAAGTAAGCTTACATACGGCCAGAGCCCTTTTGCAGTGAGTTTATGACGGAAGCACTTTAAGATATCGTAGAGCAAAAAGGTTGCTAGTGCGGCAAAAGCTAAAGCTACCGCCCATACGCGCAGCGGGCCAACATAGGTTACGTAGCTCTCTGGGGGCAACAGACCCGTATCGAGAAATCGCTGTACTAAAAAAATACCAGGGTGCATAAGGATCAACAGAAGAATGAAGCGCCCCGTCCATTTAATATACTGTTTGCTAATCCTGGACACACTGATAACACCCATGATGTAATATGTCCACATCGTCGTCCATGCAAGTACTCCTAGTATGGGGAAGAATTGATACATTGACATAACGTCACCCGACAATGTCATGAACCATAGAGCGACGCTAATAATGGATACGTAGCCGAGTAAAATCCAAGCCAGATGTTGTTTTGCAAAGCGATACATTCTAGTTTCATTATAATCGAAGAAAGGATAAATATACTTATCATGAAAAAAAGTACAGTTATATTTTCGGTAGTCATTTTGCTGCTACTAAGTGCTATCGGTGTGGGTGTTTGGGCGACGCTTAATAATCGTCAAACTCAACCATTCCTTAACAAGCAGACCTCCGACCAAGCTAAGACGTATACGCTAAGTGAGGTTGCACGGCACGCATCAAAAGACGACTGCTGGGCAATTATTTCTGATGATGTGTACGATCTGACGGAGTTTATAAATCGTCACCCTGGAGGCGATGAGATTCTTCGAGCGTGTGGCACGGACGCGACGACGCTATTTAACTCTCGGCAGACTCAAGATGGCCAATGGGTAGGTTCGGGAACACCACATAGTCAAGCAGCAATGGAGCAATTAGCAAAACTAAAAATTGGAACAGTAAACAAGAACTAAACACAATGAAAAATGACCAAACACAACTCGTCTTAGATATCCTTAGCAGCAAATGGGCAACTCGAATTGTTAAAGCACTCGATGATGGCACAAGACGATTCAGCGAAATTCAGAAAGCGTTGCCAGATACAAAGCAAAAGGTACTCACTGAAACTTTACGAAAACTAGAACGCAACGGCATTATTGATCGTAGAGCATACCCAAATACCACCACAAGTAGAATACAAACTAACACCCATTGGCCTCAATTTACTTAAGTTGTCTGGTGTTTTGTCCGAGTGGGTTGATATTCACGCTAACGATATAGAACGAGCGCAAAAATCATATGATCGTCGTAATAGATCGTAGCCGTATCTCACTTTAATTTTTCTTTAGAAAAGTCAAAGTTACACTAAAACTTGTTTTTGGTGGCTTGCAGCTAAAGGTGTTTTTGTTGCTCGATCGCCTTCAAGACTTCACGGTGGCGCAATTTCTCTTGCTTGCGCTTGCGGCTGCCTCGGCGTAACAGTCGATAAAGAATTAGTCCCTACATTGAACAGGGCGAGATAAGTAACCTACCAGCCTTTAACTTTTACGCCAAGTTGTCGGCCGTCAAAGCCCAGGAGCCACTATCGGGACAGACATTGCTTCTCTCAGACGATGGCGATATCAAGATACGAACTGCTATCGTCGAACACTCGCGGTCGGTGTTTGCAAAAAAGCAAGAAGTGATAGAGCAAGAACAAGAGCAGCCAAAATCTAGCAAGCCAAAGGCTGAAAAGAACAAAAAAGGAGGGGCTAAACCAAAGCCCCAACCTACAAGTGAACCAATGATTGACGAACTTTAGCTGTTGTTACGAGACTCGGCAAACTCGTCGTATAGCTGCCTCATCTCATCGTCAGTCAATACTGTGCCGAGCTGATGGAACTTCTCTTGATACTGCGTCAAGAAGTCGATAGCATCTTGAGATGTGGCGTGTTCGGGGTCGATTGTCTTCAAGTAGGCAGCGACCTTATCAATATCTTCTTGGCTTGCTTCGTATTCTTTGAAATCTGTCATTTTATTTACTCCTCGCATATCGGTCGATAGCGATAAACGCACATAGCTTTTTAGCCGCTTTCTCCGATGCTATTTTCCTCATTATCTCACAACTGTCATTAAACGATAATATGTTGAGGCTGCCCTCATACACTACTTTGCGGTCAAGTATTGCTAACTTGCGATGATGACCGGCGGTATATAGCACCGTAACGCCCAGCGCTTGTAGCTCGTAGATAGCGTTGAGTGCTTGGTAATAGTAATCGCCGTCATGTTCGTTTGGATTACGAGTGTTTATGACTATCCGTACATTACGACTGCGTAGCTTAGTAAAGATAGGTAGAAGTGTCCTCATGCGCTTTTCCGTGATGAACGGACTCTCGATAATCACTTCGTCTTTACTGTGTAGCAGGTCGCGCATAAACGCCCTATAGAACGTGTCCTGGTCGTAGAGAGTGCTTTCACTAAACATGGTGCTTACTCTCCTCTGTTTCAGGCTCGACAATATGGATTTCTCCGTTATAATATACCCAGCCTAGATCAGTTAGTTTTTGATGCATCAAAACTAAACTAGGTTCTAGAGTGTTCCACGACAAGTCGATGTGGCGCACCAGAATTTATTGTTATAGAGGGGGTGTGATGAACGACAAGCAATCTTTCGGCTCGACCATATTTGGACGCCCCAGGAGACAGCGGTTCTCTTTGGGTGGCATGCTCTTTACGGTTGTCTTTGGCGTCGTCTTTGTCGGCATTGGGACGTGGGTACTGACCCAGGCAACACAAATCAGCCCCGATTGGGTACGCGTGCAAGGAGAAGTAACTGACGCTCAGTCGAGCCGTGGTGACAGTACGATACAGTACTCGCCAGTTATCTCGTATGAAGTCGACGGAATGATTTACGAAGTGCTCGGCGGCTATACCTCGTCCACGAGACCAGCCATAGGGCAGGCGTATGAGGTTGCCTATAATCCCGCCGACCCTAGTAACGCTAAGCCAATCCATACGCTAGGTGTCACGTGGTGGTTGTGGCCCTTCCCAATTCTCGGGGTATTGATTGCGTTTGCGGGTGTCTGGGCGTATATGAAGGGCCTTCGCCGGGGTTCTGTGATTAATCACTTGAAAGCCACTGGGCTAAAGGTAGAGGGGGTCGCGGTTGGAACTGAATCCTCGACTATGCGACGGACCGGTCAAGCAACGGCGCTCCGACTCGTTGTGGCAGCGACTGACAATCAGGGAACGGTGCGGCAGTATGTTAGCGATCCGCTCGACGGTGCTTCGTCACTCCTGGTCGAAGATTTTAAAACAAACCCAGTTGCCGTCGATGTCTACATTGACCCACAAGACCCAGAGCGATATTACGTTGATATCGACGATATTCCGCAGCTCAGTACAGATAGAATCAAGCAGCTGCTTGAACAGGCGAAAAATGGGGTAAAACAGAGCAAATAAATGGCTTTTTCACCTTATTATTTGCTATAATTAAGACAGTAATAAAACAAGGGATTACACGTATATGATAGCAGTATGGATTATTATCGGCATTGTCGCCATTATCGGAATTTTTATCTGGGCGACGTACAACAGCCTGGTGACGCTTCGTTTGCGGGTTGATGAAGCCTGGAGCGATATCACTGTGCAATTAAAGCGACGTTTAGACTTGATTCCGAACTTGGTCGAAACTGTCAAAGGTTACGCCAAGCACGAATCTGGTGTCTTCGAACAAGTCACTGAAGCGCGCAGCCAAGTGGTTAACGCAAAAGGTGTCAAAGAGACTGCCGCTGCTGAGAACCAATTTGAAGCAACTTTGAAGAGTCTGTTTGCGGTTGCTGAAGCGTACCCTGACCTAAAAGCCAACACGAACTTCATCGAACTACAAAAAGAGTTGGTTGACACTGAAGACAAGATTCAAGCAGCTCGCCGTTTCTACAACAACGGTGTCATGTCGCTGAATACTAAAATCCAAATGTTCCCACAAAACGTGGTCGCGGCCATGTTTAGCTTTAAACAACGTGACTTCTTTGAACTCGAAGCCGACGAACAAGCCAAAGCTGACAAACCAGTCGACGTAAAGTTCTAATTTAGGTAGGAGCGGGTTGAATGTATAAAGCTATCGCTGCCAACAAGCGAAACACTGTTCTGATTATGGCAGTGTTTGTTGGTCTGATTGCCGGTATTGGCTACTTGGTTAGCCTATTCTATAGTGAGCCGTCGATTACTATCTGGGTACTGGTCGGCGCGCTGATTTACGCCTTTATTCAGTACTGGTTCGCTGACAAATTCGCCGCCGCGATGACCGGCGCACATCAGATTGAAAAACGTGATAATCCTCGTCTGTATCGTATCGTCGAAAATCTATCGATTACGCTCGGCCTGCCGATGCCAAAAGTCTATGTTATCGATGACCCAGCACCAAATGCCTTCGCTACCGGTCGTAACCCACAGCATGCCTTAGTTGCGGCAACGACAGGATTGATGGAAATTATGGACGACAACGAGCTCGAAGCGGTGATGGCTCACGAAATGGGGCACGTTCAGAATTATGACATTCGTGTCAGTATGATTGCCTTTGGGCTGGTCAGCGTCATCGGTATTATGTCCGATATCGTGCTGCGTATGTTGTTCTGGGGAGGGCGACGCGAAAATGTGCATCCGATTGTGTATGTTGTCGGTGTGGTCATCGTGATTCTGGCACCGATTGTTGCAGCAATTGTTCAAATGGCGGTCAGTCGCCAGCGTGAGTATTTGGCCGATGCGTCAGGAGCGCTCACGACACGTGATCCTGAATCACTCGCCAAAGCTCTCGAAAAGTTACAAAAATTCTCTCAGCCGATGCGTCATCAAAACACCGCGTCAGCCCACTTATTTTTTTCGAACCCATTGAAAGCTGGCGTATTTGCGAAATTATTCAGTACCCATCCACCTCTCGAAGAACGTATCGCGAGACTCCGTGACAATGCCAAAAAATTCTAAAAAGAAGTCGAATAGCTTCACGCAATTTTTGCGCACGAAAGCAAAGCAGTTTAAGGCGTGGCGAAAAAATTTCTTAGATCGACGACCGCATCGTTCGTTCCAACGCACCAAACGTCGTGATGCAGTTCGACCACTGGCACTCGGTGGGTATTGGAGCTTTACGCATCATGTGAACAAAACAGTCTGGAGATTTAGAAAGTTATTGATTGGCGTTACCGCAGTGTATGCGGCGCTGACGGTAATATTTATCGGTATTGGCTCCCAAGATGTCTACCAGAGCATCGTTGATCTGCTTCGAGATTCAAATGAGATAATCTTGCAGGGTGAGTTAGGCCAGATTGGCCAAAGTTTCCTTTTGTTTTCGACTCTAGCGACGAGTGGACTGACCGGCGCAATGACCGATGCGCAGCAACTGTACACAGGTCTGCTGTTGGTGTTGGTGTGGTTGACTACTGTGTGGTTGCTTCGCCAAAAATTAGCTGGACACACCGTCAAACTCCGTGACGGACTATATAACGCTGGGGCACCGCTGATCCCAACCGTGTTGATTGGGTTTGTTGTCCTTCTTCAGCTACTGCCAATCGGGGTTGCTATGTTGGCGTATTCGGCCGCCTCTGGTTCTGGCTTGATTGATGGTGGGGTTGAAGCAATGCTGTTCTGGGTGGCCGCAGGCTTTTTGAGTATTTTATCAATGTATTGGCTCGTCGGTAGCTTCTTTGCGATGGTTGTAGTGACATTGCCCGGAACCTATCCACTGAAGGCGCTCTTTATGGGTGGTGATATTGTGCTCGGCCGTCGTGTTCCTATTCTGCTTCGCGTCCTGTGGATGCTCCTGGCGACAGTGGTTGTGTGGGCACTGCTTTTGATTCCAATGATTCTACTCGATAGCTGGATTAAGTCATTAATCCCAGCAATCGACTGGCTACCAATCATTCCTGTTGTATTGCTGTTGATGGGTTCGGCGACCGTGGTATGGTCGGCGACGTATATCTATTTACTGTATCGAAAGGTGGTCGAACATGACGCACAAACAGCCTAACGACCGCGCGACCGAACTACGAACACTGTTGAATCAGTATAGTTATGAATATCATGTCTTGGATGCTCCGACGGTCAGTGACGCGGTGTACGATAGTTTATTCCAAGAATTAAAATCTATCGAGGCCGAGCACCCAGAGTTTATTACAACCGACAGCCCGACTCAACGAGTGGGAAATGAATTAGTTGGCGGCTTTCAAAAAGTCACACACCGTTCGCGAATGATGAGTTTGAATGATGTGTTTGATCGCAGTGAAGTTGAGGCATGGGTGGTGCGAATGGATAAGTTACTGCCAGGTGTGCAGCATGAGTTTTTCGCCGACATCAAAATGGATGGTCTGGCTTGCGCCTTGATTTACGAAGACGGGGTGCTAGTTCAGGCGGTTACTCGTGGGGATAGTTTTGTCGGTGAGGACGTCACGATGAACGTCCGTACCATTGCGAGTGTGCCACTTCGCCTGCGCGAGACCGAAGAATTTCCCTATCTTTTAACAGGCCGTACCGAAATCCGCGGCGAAATTGTGATGCTGAAGAAAGAATTCACAGCGCTGAACGAGCGTCAACGAGCTGCGGGGAAACCCGAGTTTGCCAATCCACGGAATTTGGCTGCAGGTACGATTCGCCAGCTCGATCCAAAATTGGTCGCCGAACGACCGCTGTCGTTTCGCGGCTATGATCTGATCCGTGATGATCCAGCCGATGTCCCGACCAACATGTCAGCGTACGAAGCGTTAACAGCGGTTGGCATTAGTCGCAACAAACAAGCCTCGGTGTTTACGACACTGGACGAAGTGATGCAATTTGTTGATACGTGGGACAAGGGACGCCATGACTTGCCGTTTAATACGGATGGCCTAGTGATAAAAGTTAATGACCGCGCCCAATTTGCTAAATTAGGGGTCGTCGGAAAGCAGCCCCGAGCGGCGGTCGCTTATAAATACGCCGCCGAGCAAGCGACGACGATAGTAAAAGATATTGTGATTAGTATCGGCCGAACCGGTGCGGCAACCCCTGTAGCGGTATTTGACCCGGTTGTGGTTGCTGGAACGACCGTGCAACACGCTAGTCTGCACAACTCCGACGAAATCGCTCGGCTGGATGTCCGTATTGGTGACACAGTGGTGATTTATAAGGCAGGCGATAT
>JAUIDL010000080.1 GCA_030428585.1 bacterium
GTTTAACACCCCTCCAAGACTACTTGCATCGCTTCCTTCTCGGCAGCCGTAACCCACAGTGAATATTTCTTCTTTACCGCTATTTGACGTGAAACATACTCACAGCGAAATGATTTGTTTGACGGGAGCCACGTAGCGGCATCAGCATCGCCTTTCTGTTGATTAGCGGAGCCATCAACTGCCAATAGGTTCAGTGGGTCGTTTGCTAATTTTTTACGTTGCACCGTTGTCAACTGTTGCGCCCCTTTTTGCCAGGAATCAGACAATGCCACAACATGATCAATTTGGACTGCCGTTGCGTTTTGCCGCTCGAAATTAATCATTTTACCAGTATAAGGATCGTTGAGCATTCCACTCATCACCTGGCAGATATCGTCATACGCTACATTCTTCAGGTCACGCGATAAAATTATGTTTCGCGTGTCACAACCCTGAATCGTCCCCCAGCCATCGCCAAATTGGTCACGACTATACCCAGTTTTTGGCGCTCGACCTTTCGTTTCGAGACTCTCGAGTGCTGTCATCGCTTCACTCGTCTCACCCTCTACGGTGCCGTACTGTACATTCGGTTCGGTTACGGCTGTCAGTATCGCAATCAGCAGTCCTGCTATAGCTAAGACGCTCAGAATAATCCGCCGCACTCGTCTCGTGTTCATACTATCAGTATGGCGGAATCAGCGATGCTCAACAACCAAGACCGCACAAAAGTTAAAAAATACGTAAGAATCAACCCGACAACTCAGGTATAATGAGGGATATGCAGATTATTCGTTTCCTCGACCGCTTCGTTCCCACACACTACGACCTCTCCCTCACCCTCGACCGACAAGAACGCCATTTCTTTGGTACTGTGACTATCCACGGCGCAAAAATCGACGAAACACCCATCGGGCTTCATGCAAAAGATCTGGAGATTAGCTCAATTACTCTTGATGGAAAAGCAATGGAGTGGCAAAACGACGGCGATGAGTTGACGATTATCGACCAGGGCATTTCTGTTGGCAATCATCTGATTGTCGTTGGCTTTTCGGGCACAATCACGGACAACATGCACGGCCTATACCCCTGTTACTACACATTAAGTGGGACAAAGAAAGAATTATTGGCGACTCAATTCGAAAGCCACCACGCCCGTGAAGTTTTTCCTTGTATCGACGAACCGGCCGCCAAGGCTACCTTTAGCCTGACCCTGACGACGGAAAATAACGTCACCGCGCTCAGCAACATGCCTATATCGTCGCAACGTGAAGAAAACGGCTCACTCGTCACGACGTTCGAAAAAACACCGCGCATGAGCACCTATTTGCTCGCATGGGTGGTCGGCGATTTGCAAAAGAAAACCGCACACTCGAAAAGTGGCGTTGAAGTGTCTCTTTGGGCGACGCCGGCACAACCAGCCGAAAGTCTCGATTTCGGACTGTCGATAGCGACGCGAGTTATCGATTTCTTTGACGAGTACTTTGAGACACCGTACCCTCTCCCAAAATCTGATCATGTTGCACTGCCTGACTTTTCAGCCGGTGCGATGGAAAACTGGGGCCTGATCACCTACCGCGAGGTTGCCCTGATGGTCGACCCGATGAAATCATCGCTTGATAATAGACGTCAGGCAGCGCTCGTCATTGCACACGAACTGAGTCACCAATGGTTCGGCAATCTCGTGACGATGGAGTGGTGGAACGACCTGTGGTTGAACGAAAGCTTCGCCAACATGATGGAATACCTAGCCATCGACGCGATTGAGCCAAGCTGGGAAGTCTGGCTCGATCAATCAAGTCACGAAGTCGTCCATGCTCTGCGTCGTGACAGTCTCGACGGGGTTCAGTCGATTCAAGTTGACGTCAACCATCCCGATGAAATCTCAGCCCTATTTGACCCAGCGATTGTTTACGCGAAAGGTGGTCGATTGCTGCGTATGCTCCAAGCCTACATCGGTGACCACGCGATGCAAGCTGGCTTAAAAGCTTATTTCAAAAAACACGCCTACAAAAACACCGTCGCCGACGATTTATGGGAATGTCTCGCAGAGGCATCAGGACACCACATTACCGACCTGATGCATGCCTGGATTCAACAATCCGGCTACCCTGTTGTTCATGTCAAGAAAGAGGCGGGAAAATTAGTGCTCCATCAAGAACAATTCTTTATTGGCGCGCACGCACCATCAAAAAAACTCTGGCCAATTCCGCTGGCTGCGCGCAACGCCGACATTCCCGATCTTATGCGCGAGGCAACACTGACACTCAGCGTCGAGGACCAAGAATCAGTACAACTGAACCACAATAGTGTGTCGCATTTTATCACGCATTACGAAGACGGATTATTCCAAGATATCCTCGAAGACCTGCCTTCTTTCGGAGACATCGACCGACTGAAATTACTGAACGAATATATGCTGCTGGCTCAAGCGCAAATTATTAGTCCGGCTGAACTAGTACCGTTGCTGTCGCGATATCGTCATGAAGAGGTCGATGCCGTTTGGAGTATCGTCTCTCTCGCAATCAACGAGATCAAACGTTTTACGGATACCGACG
>JAUIDL010000015.1 GCA_030428585.1 bacterium
TATGGAGGGACAGCAGGGCAAGGAATCAACCGGTGGAACTTTGCGCCTCGGTGATTACGTGGCAGAACTTCGCAAAGACTCTATTGTGGCGAAACAATACGGTGAAACAACGGTGACTGAACGTCACCGCCACCGCTATGAAGTTAACCAAGCCTTCTTAGACGACATACAAAATGGCGGACTGCGTATCAGTGGGTTGTCTCCAGATAAAAAGCTGGTCGAGTACATCGAGGCCGTCGATCACCCCTATTTTGTCGCAACGCAGGCTCACCCAGAATTCAAGAGTCGACCATATCGTCCACACCCACTATTTGCGGGCTTGATAAGGAATGCTTATAATAAGTAACTATGAAAAAGCTTATTATTATTAGCGCCGTCGTCATCGCTCTTGCAGCGGTGACCGTCGCCGTCATTTACTGGCCATCAGGCACGAACAACAACGCAACTACACCGGATACAACCCAAACTGTTGATGATAACACAACAAACACGGTGATTGCTGCCAATGTTGGCCGGTACGTACCGTATGAAGCGAGCCATGTCGAAGACAACAACTACAGTCGAACAATCCTCTTTTTCCATGCGGTATGGTGTCCAGAGTGTCGCGCTTTCGATAAGACTATTCGTGAAAGCGACATCCCTTCAGGCACACAAATTCTCTTGGTTAATTACGATCGCTCAGACGAGCTCAAGCAAAAATATGGCGTGACGCTGCAATCAACCTTTGTTCGGGTTGATAGTGATGGCAATCAAGTCGGCAAATGGGTTGGCTACGAACAAACGAAATCACTTGACGCTATCTTAACTAACACAAGGTAGTTTGTGGAATTACTAATCGCCTCATTCTTGGCCGGAGTCCTGACCATCTTGGCTCCCTGTGTGGTGTCGGTCATTCCAATTCTCCTTGCACGCTCAGCGACCAGCGAACGGGCGCGTAGTCCGCTATTGGTCATCCTCGGTCTTTCGATTTCGATTATTATCTTCACGATTCTGCTGAAGGCCACAACCATTTTACTAGGTATCCCAAGCAACGTCTGGGAAATTATCAGTGGTGCTATCGTCATCGCGTTTGGTATTGTGACAATTTTCCCATCGCTGTGGGAGTGGATTTCACTGAAGACACGGCTGATTTTTGCGACGCAGAACACGATGGGAAGTGCCGCCAAGCATAAAGGCCCATGGGGTGATTTGCTGCTTGGTGCCAGCCTTGGGCCGGTCTTTAGCGCTTGTAGTCCAACCTACGCCTTGATTGTGGCGGCGATTTTGCCAGTAACACCACTGATTGGCTTTGGTTATCTGCTCGTGTTCGTCTTGGGTCTCGCACTGATGTTGGCACTGATTGCTATCTTTGGTCAGAAACTCATCCGCAAGCTCGGATGGGGCATTAATCCAAACGGGGTGTTCCGAAAAGTACTTGGTATCATTTTGGTCGTGGTTGGGCTCTTGATTTTGACTGGCTTTGACAAGACAATCCTCGGCTGGTTGGTCGAATCGGGAATCTACGATTTCCAAATCGAGCTCGAAAGCGGTCTGCGCTAGACGCGCCTCTGTTATAATAGGCGTCAATGGAACAAACAATTGCCCAAGCTATCAAGAAGCGGTTTGACGTCGATACGCCTGTTCAGGTATCTCGACCTGACCCGGCTTTTGGTGACTATGCGACAAATGTTGCGTTGCAACTGGCTGGACAGCTTGGCCAAAGCCCTCGTGATATCGCCGAGGCGATTGCTGAAGAACTTCGTCAATCAGGTGATTTTAGTGAAGTGACCGTTGCTGGCCCGGGCTTCATTAATCTCCGGGTCGCTGCCCGTCGGCTGCAGAACAGCCTCAATGATAGCTGGCATGATCATTTTGGCGCAAATCAAGACGGTAACGGCAAAACGGTCGTTGTCGAATATCCAAGTCCGAACATGGCGAAGCCGTATAGCGTTGGTCATTTACGTCCCGCTAACCAAGGCTGGGCCGCTCGTCGTCTGATGGAGGAATCCGGGTGGAATGTTATCACCGATAACCACCTCGGAGATTCAGGCACACCGCTGGGTATCTGGATTGTGGGATTTCGTCGATTTAGCAGTGATGAGGCCTTGGAACGTGACGGCGTCTATGAACTAGGCCGCGTTTATATTCAGACCAAACAGGCTCTGAAAGAAGAGGCCGAGGCAGGGAAGTCAGAATTGGCCGACGAGGTTCAGCAATGGCTGTTGAAATTTGAACAACAAGACGCTGAAGCGTTGGCGTACAGTCAGCGCTTCAACACACTCTCACTCAATCATATTCATCACGTGATGGATCGCCTCCATATCTCAACTGATCATGAACTTGGGGAAGCGTTCTTCGCACCTAAAGGAAAACAAGCAGTCGAGACATTACTCGCATCGGGTGTCGCTATCAAAAACGAAGACGGTTCGGTTATCGTCCCGTTGGATGAATTTGGCATCGATGTGCCACTGCTGGTACAAAAAAGTAACGGCGCGACGCTGTACGCGACGACTGACCTCGCGACCATTTTGTACCGTGAAGAGAACTGGCATCCAGACCGAGTCATTCATGCGGTTGGGGCGGAGCAACAGTTCTACTTTACGCAACTGTTTGCGATGGCCAAGAAACTAGGTGTCATGACCGAAATGATTCATTTGTGGTTTGG
Source organism: bacterium (assembly GCA_030428585.1). Lineage (GTDB taxonomy): Bacteria > Patescibacteriota > Saccharimonadia > Saccharimonadales > Saccharimonadaceae > Microsaccharimonas. The sequence goes on from JAUIDL010000015.1 coordinate 2,645, forward strand.
CGTCATCGATCAACTGAACGATGACGGAACTCGTGAAAAGATGAGTAGCCGTAAAGGTGTTGTCTTGATGGAAGAATTACTAGACCAGGCCGAAGCGCGCGCTCACCAGGTTGTCGAAGATCGCGACGTCAGTGACGAGGACGTCAAGAAAATTGCACTGGGAGCAATTAAGTTTAGTGACTTTACGTCAGATCGTCGCACGAATATTTTGTTCGACTGGAATTCGATTTTCGCGCTGACCGGGTTTAGTGGACCGTATGTTCAGTATGCAGCTGTTCGGGTAAATAAGATTTTGAGTGAACACGGTGCTGGCCAAGCCAATGTTGATGGCTATGATTACGAAGCCGAAAAAGCAATTTTGGCGAAACTGCTCGAATATCCAACAGTCGTCAAAGGGGCGGCCAACGAACTCGAACCACATCGCATTGCCCAGTATTTATACGAACTGGCTCGAGAGATGAATCGCTACTACGAAGTCACACCAGTTGCGACTGGTGACGTCTCTGATACGCAAAAACAAGCTCGTTTGGGTGTCCTTGCGCGGGTTAGCCAGATTTTCAGCCATGGCCTCAGTATCCTTGGTATCGAAATCCCCTACAGTATGTAGTTGCACCCATCAGGAGAACGGTGTACTATAACCCCTAGGAATAACCCATGAAGCAACTGACAACACAATTCGCTATTATGCTCATCGTGTTGCTCGAGATGCCTTCGGCGGCCACTTCCTAGCAATCACGCTTTAGAGAATGACAGTCGCCGAGGAAATCCTCGGCGCTTTTCGTTCCACAAGCGCATTACGGGCGAAAGCCCTTCACAATCAGGAGGAAAGTTGGACATTCGTACCATCAGTGACGTCGTGACAGACATGCAGTTGCAGATTCTGACGAGTCGATCTGTCACGTTCACCTTGCACGTCGCGCCCAATCATGAATGGCGCAGCGAAGACATCGTGCAGGCATTCCAGCTTCAGCGGCCGGAAGCAAAACTACTCGCAGCGTTACCAGACTTCGTCGACAGCAACAAGTTCGTCGTCAACCCCATGAACTTCGATGAACCTGGTGTCTATCGGGTGACAATCTCGGCGGCATAACGCTGATGCGCTGGTCCACAAGACCGGCTCTTGGAGCGGGGGCGGCTGGCACAACCGTGCCGCCCCCGCCCAAATCTTTCCTCCTGATATCATTCCAACGACAGTTCTTATATACTAAAGACAGTAATCTAAGGAGACGTATGGCCGAAAAGAAATCAGCACAAAAGAATAATGATGCTAAAAAAACAACGAGAAAAGAACGAGCGACCGGGTTTGTGACTGTGGGTGGCAAACAGGTACAGGGCTTTTTAGATTTTATTCGCAGCCAAGGCGTCGTCGCCCTCGCAGTTGGTTTGCTTTTGGGTGGTGCGGTCAGTATCGCAGCAAAATCGCTAGTCGATAATGTTATCTTACCGCCAATTGGGCTGATGTTCGGATCAAGTGATGGCATCAAAGGTCTGACATGGACGATTGGTGAAGGTAATGGCGGGGAACCAGCCGTGATATCGTACGGATTGTTTATTAACGATATTTTGAATCTATTGATTATCGCTCTCGTGGTCTACGTTGTCTTCCAGTCATTAGGTTTGACGAAGCTGGACAAGAAGAAAGATTAACATGGCTGACGGCACCGCTTACCGCAAGAAACTGACTGACGAACAGTACAACGTACTGTTTAATAAAGCGACCGAAACGCCGTTTACTGGTCAGTACGATAATTTTTTCCGACAGGGTACGTACGCCTGCGCCGCCTGCGGCAACGTTATTTTTGATAGCGAGACCAAGTTCGAAGCTAACTGTGGCTGGCCGTGTTTTTATGACGCGCGACCAGACAGTGTGATTTTTTATGTCGACACGACGATGGGCATGCGCCGCACCGAAGTGACCTGTGCGCAGTGCGGCGGACATCTGGGCCATGTCTTTTCTGGTGAAGGGTTCCAGACGCTGACAGACAATCGTTATTGTGTTAACTCGGCAAGTCTAAAATTTACTCCTAGTTATGTCGACGGCGTGACTACGCCACCGAAAAAAGATGATGACGACGAAGAGGATGAAGAAGATGAGTAAGCCAACTGCGACATTATTGTGGGTTGATCTAGAGATGACCGGTCTAGACCCAGTCGAGGATCGAATTTTAGAGGTTGCTGCGATTGCGACCGACTGGGATTTGAACGAAATCGGGACGTATGAAGCGGCCGTGAAAGTTGGCCCACGTTTGGTTGAGCAACGCATGTTCAAAGGCCCGTCGGCCGAGTTCTATAATCGTTTTCCTGAATCACGCGACATGTTGGTCAAACAAAATCTTGAATCGGGGCGCAGCGGTCGAACCGTCGAGAACGAACTGCTGGCATTCATCGCTGAACACTTTGACCCAGAAAAGCCGGTACTATTGGCGGGTAATTCCATTCACCAAGACCGACGGTTTATTCGACACGAGTGGCCACGTCTGGATGCTCGATTGCATTATCGTATGCTGGACGTCAGTGCCTGGAAAGTCGTATTTGAAGGTAAGTACAAGAAGAAATTTGCGAAACCTGAACAACACCGCGCATTGGCCGATATTAGGGGCAGTATGGAAGAATTTGCGTACTATCAGCGGAAGATAAAGGCATGATTCATAAAGAGTTTGAAGAGTATTTATTATCGTTCCCAAACACATGGCTCGATTTTCCGTTTGGTGAAGGTACCTCGGTGTACAAAGTAGGGAACGTCGAGACCAAAGAAGGCAAGTTATTTGCGATTATCGCTGATAGCAGCAAACCACTGCGTGTTAGCTTAAAGTGCGACCCGTTATTGGCACAAACACTGCGTGAGCGGTACGAGTCAGTCTTACCTGGCTATCATTTGAACAAAAAACACTGGAATACAATTATCTGTTCAGGGCAGCTGAGCGATGATGAGATTCGTGATCTCGCTCGACTGAGCTACCAATTAGTCAGCGGGACTTAAGCGTCTTCGTTAAAATCTGAGAAGTTTTCGTGGAGTGGTAACAGGCTGTTGTATGCATCCTGTAGTGTTGTCTTTAATTCTTGATTTCCAGTTTGGGTGTAGACCTGCTTCATCAGGGCGAGGAGGGTTGCAATTTGATAGGTCATCTCGCGGGCATAGGTTCGATCAAATACAGCATTCAGCCGCGCATCCTCAAGCCGCTGAACAGTAGCTTCGGTAGTGGCTGCTTCTTCAGCACCAACCCGTCCACTGACTTTGCCAAGCGTTACGCCATTGGTTGCGAGCGGTGCGGTCAAATCACGACTGGCGTTGGTAAAGAAAAGCCGCAAGTCAGTATTCAGGCCACGGAGTTGGCCACTCTTGATGTTGGTCTGTGCATTATCGGCAATTTCCTGTGCAGCTGGGAACTGAGCGCCCAAGCGTTCTAACGGCGCTTTACGAGCATCTGTAATCAATGCCGAGACCGAAATGATGATCAAAATACCGACGACCGCTAACGCAGCAAACAAAATAATTCGTTTCAGGCTGCCAAACGGGCCCTTTGGTTTCGGAGCAGGGCCACTGGAAATTTGATTTAAATAATCAAGTGAAGTTGGCTGGCCTTGTTGTGGTACCTGCGGGTTGTAGGGCGGTTGATACTGCGGCGGCTGGTTGGGTTGCATATGCTCCAATTTAAGCACAAACAATAACAGAGGTAAAGGGTGCTATAATCAGGGTATGCAAGATGCCAAAGAAGAGGTGCGCGCGCGACTGAACATCGAAGATGTGATTGGCGAGTATGTCCAATTAAAACGAGCGGGCCGCAACTTTAAGGGACTGAGTCCATTTTCTGGTGAAAAAACTCCGAGTTTTTACGTCAGTCCGGAAAAGAACATTTGGCATGATTTTTCTTCAAACAAAGGCGGTGATGTCTTTAGTTTCGTGATGGAAGTGGAGGGGGTTGATTTTCGTGGTGCGCTTGAACAACTAGCCAAACGAGCCAACGTTGACCTGTCTGTCTACAGTTCGAAAGGTTCACAGGAGATTGCAAAACGCAAGAAACGCCTGCTCGAAGCGCATGATTTGGCAGCGACGTACTATCAACGGAGTTTGATTCAGAATCAACATGCGGTTGAATATGTTTTTAAGAAACGCGGCCTAAGTAAAGAGATAGTTCAGGAGTTTCGGATTGGCTATGCGCCATCGAGTGGCGATGCGTTAGTGGCATTTTTAACCAAGAAGGGGTTTACGAAGCAGGAACTCGCCCAAGCTGGCCTGACGAACCGCTATGGTGGTGATATGTTCCGTGGTCGTATGACGGTGCCGTTGATGGACGGTGCGGGGCAGGTGATTGGCTTTACGGCGCGTATTTTGGTTGATGATCCCAAAGCGCCAAAATATTTGAATACGCCCCAGACCTTGCTGTACGACAAAGGACGTCATGTCTTCGGTCTGAGTCAGGCAAAAGAAGCCATTCGCGGAGCGGATTATACGGTGATTGTTGAAGGAAACCTGGATGTTGTTAGTAGTCATCAGGCGGGCGTCAAACAAGTGGTCGCAACCGCTGGTACCGCGATGACAGAGCACCATTTGAAGGCACTGGTGCGACTGAGCCCACAGGTTCGCTTGGCGTTTGACGGTGACGCTGCCGGACTGGCGGCGACCGAACGGGCGATTCCGATTGCGCAGAGCGTCGGCATCGACATGACGATCATTACGCTTCCCGAAGAATTTAAGGATCCAGATGAAGTTATTCAAAAGGATGTGGCGCTCTGGCAGCACGCTATCGAAGCGGCCGAGCCAGTCGTTGACTGGGTGCTTAAACAATATTCACTGCGCGAAAACCTGACGACAGCAGCAGGCAAGCGCAACTTTACGACGGCAGCACTGACGGTGGTTCGAAGCCTACAAGACCCAGTTGAACAAGAACATTATGTCCAAAAAATCGCTGAGTATACAGGGTCTTCACTGCAAGCGCTAAACGATAAACTTGCTGGGGTAGAAACGACTGCCGAAGCTCCGCTAAAACCGGTCGTCGACAGTGCCAAGCAAGCCCAGCCAGACGCACAGAGTTATCAAGATAATTTACTCGCCGTCGCCGCAATTGACGTTGCAACGCGAGAGCTATTGGATGAAATCACTGACGACATGATTCAGGATGAATTCCGCAAAACATTACTCGAGTACCTCAAAACCAACAAAGACACGCTGAACGATGTGCCCTCCCCGTTGCAAAACATCGAGACCTATGTGAAAATAGTATTATTGAAGGCCGACGCACGTTACGGGCAATGGAGTGATAAAGATCGCTACTTCGAAGCCGCCCGACTGGTCCGCCAACTCATAACTGAACACAAGCAAATCAAAAAGAACCAACTGACTGACCAGCTTCGCGCCGCCGAGGCCGATGAGGACGACGAAAAAGCGCGTACCATCCGTCAGCAATTAAACGAATTGATCAAGGAGATTCCTCGTGCCAAAAAGTAAGAAGCAACCCCAAGCTGCCCCTGATAAAGATGAAGAACTACTAGAAGACGACAGCCAAGAAGAAACCACGACCGTTGGTGCTGCCATGAATGACATTACCGAACCAGATATCGAAGATCTGGAAGAGGAAGAGGTCGATACCGACGAAGACCTACTGAGCCAAGAGCAGTACTTTGACGATGCCAGCGACGACAGCGTCCGTTTGTATCTACGTGAAATCGGGAAGATCCCGCTATTGAATGCCGAAGAAGAGCTGGCGCTCGCCCAAAAAGTGGTTGCTGGTGACAAGCGGGCTAAAGACAAGATGGCCGAAGCCAACATGCGTCTCGTCGTCTCGATTGCCAAACGTTATAGTGGCCGTGGCCTTGATTTTCTCGACCTTATCCAGGAAGGGAATACGGGGTTACTGCGAGCCGTTGAAAAGTTCGACCCAGACAAAGGCTTCAAATTCTCGACCTACGCCACCTGGTGGATTCGCCAAGCGATTACCCGTGCCATTGCCGACCAAGCGCGAACGATTCGTATTCCGGTTCACATGGTAGAGACGATTAACAAGTTGCTGCGAACGCAACGTCGCATGACCCAAGAACTGAACCGCGAGCCAACCATCGAAGAGCTGGCTAAAGAACTGGAAATGGAGCCAGAAAAAGTCGAATACGTCATGAAGATCAAGCAGGATATTACTTCGCTTGATGCTGGTGTTGGCCGTGATGGTGACGACGAAGATTCAGTGCTGCGTGACTTTATCGAAGACGAAGACTCAGCGACGCCAGAAGAGTCTGCTTCATCACAACTACTGAAGGAACAAGTTCAATCGATTCTGTCGACCTTGTCTGACCGTGAACAAAAGATTATCAAGATGCGCTTTGGCCTCGAAAACGGCAAGAGTCACACCCTCGAAGAAGTCGGTCAAGAATTCGCAGTCACGCGTGAGCGTATTCGTCAGATCGAAGCCAAGGCACTTGCGAAACTGCGCAAGCACAAGGATTCAAAGAAACTTCACGAATATTTACAGTAGCAATTAATCTGCTTGTAGTTCGGTAGACATTTGTACGAGTTGTTTGTAAGTCTTGATAATTTCATCGACAACGTCTTGAGGGGCAGTAATTTCTGTCACCTCACTGCCATTATCTTCAATTGTATATACACGTTCCTCGTTAAATGGTGCAGCAGGGTAGACATTCCGTCCTTGTGTAAGACTATAAATTTTATGAGCAATAAGGTTTTGCCATGGCGCCCAGGTATCGTGTGATTCCATCACAATTGCACCCGGTATAGATTCGATGATTGGGTTGACTGCGAGAAAAGCTTCCTCTGTGTTAATACGCTTAGCAGGACTGCCATCATCGAGCGTGCGAGTGTTGTCGAATGGTGCTTCAACAACATCAATAGTGACGACTCTATCACCGATGGCTGCCGTGGTTGATTGGTGACGCGCTACCAGTCCATCGCCGTATTCTACAGAGAAGGTATCGAATGTGTCGCCAAATGAAATACCGAGTAAATCTTCTGCTGCATTACGTGTTAGCTCAAACTCTGTATCTCCAGCTCGGTAAGGAGGTTTAACTCTTCCTTTTTCGGCATCACCAACTGGTCGAGTTCCACCACTCAAAATGATTCGATTGGTATTTATAGCGCCACTTTCAATATTACGAATTGCATCCCGCATTCTTTTAATGTTCGCCATACCCGCAGCGCCGTTGATGACGATTGCCGCAACAGGTTCGGAAACTTTTTCAAAAGTACTATCTAAGATACCAAGTGATCGATCGAGAGGATTAGTAGCAACACTAGGTTCTGGTGAGATAAAGCCTAGGTCTTGTGCAGTCTCAAGAATTGCTTGACGATAGCGTCTATCGCGTTCTGCAAATTCTGCTGAGTGTCCACGATCGTAGTGTTCGGTGGTTTCGTGGTAGTTGAGGACATTGCCGCGACGAAGCCCTAAGTCGTGGTGCATGAAATCGATGTTGTTCGATGGATGGTCATAGAGTTGCTCGACGATTGGAAGACCCGGGTCGTACTCGGTCTGGTTAACGTCGAAGAGATCGTGTCGAATGGTGAGCAGTGGAATTATTTTTTTAGAATAACGGTCGAGTTCTTCGTTTACAAAAGTTCGTAGATTTTCTCGAGCATGCGAAGATTCAGTAGCTTCTCGGGTATTTTCAAGAGTGCGTGTTTTTTGGTCGGACATATATTAATATTATACACAAAATATCAAGAAAGTCAATATACAACAGGGGTGCTATTTGAAGATTTCGTGTGCGACGTCATCGAGCTGATGTTCGAATCGTTCAATTGAACCATCGTTCAGAACATAATAATCGGCCGCTGCGATTGGACCAGCTTTGCCACCTGTTTCAATCTCTTCATAGTCGTGTTGACCGGCGCTCTCATGATCCTGAGGGTCGCGGTCAAGTCGACGGTACCGAACCTGGCGAGGGCTCACGACCGCTACAACTGCAATTTCGCTGGGGTAGTGGTGTTTCAGTGACTTGTATTCGTCCCAGGTTTCAATGCCGTCAATAATAACACGGTGTTGCCCAGCAGCGACTAGGTGTTCGATTTGATCAATAGCTGACGTTTCGTCAGAGGTTGTGATGGTAACTTTGGGAAAGCCTTTTTCCGTAAAATGATGGACAGCTGTCGATTTACCGGCACCGGTCATACCAACAAAAGCAATAATCTTGAGATTCGGGTGATGGGTCATAGCTCTATTGTACGGCAAAACGCTGGTTTTGCTTGCAATCCCAAACGAATGGGGGCACTATGGGGCTAAGCAATAATTTCAGGGAGGCTGATGATGACAATGGAAGGATTAGGACCGGTCCGTACAACAGGACGCAATTTAGACTGGATGGATTACGCGCTATGTGCCCAAACAAACCCTGATGGATTTACGCCGGAACAAGGGGGAAGTACAAAATCTGAACGGGAAACCTGTGCGAGATGCGAAGTTCCTGGTAATTGTTTGGAATATGCATTTGAGAGAGGTTTCGATACCGGATTTTATGGAGGTAAGTCTGCGAAGGAGCGAAAAGCTATTCAGAAAAAAGGCCAAGAAGCAGTTGATATTGCCGTTGCGGCGCTTCGTCGTCGCGCCGCGTAGCCACCCCTCGTCACCAGTGGTATACTAGAGTAATGAAGCGGTTGGCAGTCATCGACGGAAAGTCTGTATTTTATCGCGGGTACTATGCTATGCCCAATCTTTCGTTACCCGACGGCACGCCGACGGGCGGGGTGTATGGATTCGCCTCAATCGCTATTGAACTGATCAAAAAACTTGAACCCGACTATGTCGCCGTTGCGTGGGACAAACCAAAAACCAACATTCGTAAACGGCGGGATATATATCCAGAGTACAAAGCGAATCGTAAGCCGGCACCCGCTGATTTTTATGAACAAATCCCGCTACTCCACGAGCTGTTGGACGCGTTTGGCTGGCCATTTTATGAACTTGATGACTACGAGGCCGACGATATTTTGGGAGCGTTTGCCAAGCAAGCGACTGACAAAGACATTGAAACCTGTTTGTTAACCAGCGATCTCGATGCGTTGCAGTTAATTGGTCCAAAAACCAAGGTGTTCGCTATCAAAAATGGACTCTCAAACATTGAAGAGTTCGACGTCGGTTACTTTGAAGATAAATACGGTATTCGGGTCGATCAGTTTCTTGACCTCAAGTCTTTAAAAGGCGATTCGTCGGACAATTTACCTGGAGTTCCTGGCGTGGGTGAGAAGACTGCGACGCAATTGCTCCAAGATTTTGACACGCTCGACGGCGTGTACGCGCATCTGGATGATATTAAACCGTCGACCGCCAAGAAGCTCGAAGCTGGCAAAGAATCTGCCTACATGACTAAAGAAGTCGGGCGTATTTGGGTTGATGCGCCAGTCGAGCTCGATTGGGATGTGGCTGACATTAATGACATCGATTTACAAAAAGTCGCGTCGATTTTGGAACGGCTTGAATTCCACTCGTTGGTAAAACGATTGCCAAAACATATGCAGCAGGCGACGGAGCCAAAAGCTGAGGAACCTGTCGAACAGCTTTCTTTGGAATCAGTCGAATGGCCAGAGATATTGACGCTTGATGGGCCAGCGCTGCTCGATGTTCGTGGCGATATCGTCTATCTTTCCCTCAATCAAAAGACGGTCATGCAACAATCAATTGCCAGGGTTGATAAAACTGTCTGGCAAGCCCTCTCATTGGGGGAGGTGGTTGCCTATGACGTCAAACAAATCTATCACGATTTAGCGGCGCACGATGTCTATCCGAAATTTGATACCGTCCACGATATTCGTCAGGCCGCGTTTTTGATTGATCCATTGCAACGAGACCGCTCAGCAGCCGCGTTGACAAGTCAGACCGAGCTTGACGCGATCTTTGCGGGACTGTGGACGGTGTATACCCAACAAAAACAGGCATTTCAGGACACGCCTGAGATAGCGAAAATTGCACATGAATTCGATTTTCCATTGATTCATCTGCTCTTCAAAATTGAACATCGCGGAGTGTTGATTAACCCTGAAACGCTCAAAAACATGAGTGACGAACTAGGTAAGCGTCACGCTGAGCTTGAGCAAGAAATGTATTCGATGGCAGGCTATGAATTTAACATCGGTAGCCCTGCCCAACTTTCAGAAGTGTTATTTACCAAACTACAACTCCCAACGACGGGTATTAAAAAAGGCAAGACTGGCTACAGTACCGGCCA
>JAUIDL010000016.1 GCA_030428585.1 bacterium
ATTACTATGTGCTCAAGCGATAGGTATCGAGATATCATTTGCCGATGCACTGCTTGCTTATACATTTGGAAACATAGCAGCAGCAGCCGTACCGACACCTGGCGGTATTGGATCGGCTGAAATGGGAATATACTCTGGGTTGGTCGTCGTTGGTGTCGATGCAGCGTCAGCAATTACCATTACCCTGCTGTACCGATTGATCAGTTATTGGTTATCAATTCTGCCTGGATATATTTTCTTTGCGAAATTACGTCGGACGATTTTCAAGGATTACAAGACGACGTAAGGTGACGTGGTACAGCATTTTAGGCGAAGTTAGAACGAGGCTAGCTCTTCAATAAATTAGGAAGAGGGTCACTAAAACGTACTTCCGGTAAATTCCCCACCGTGTCGTTCAATCCCAAGTGAGGATATTGCACTCGATACGCAGCCATCACGTCTCCAAAAATCGCATCATCCCAACTAAATCCCAGCTTCTCGCTCGTCAAAATAACTAAATCTTCAGATGGCGCCTCTATCTCGATATACGGGTTTAACCAAGGCCACTCGTCGATAACAATCTCAACTTCGTCTAATTTCCATGTTTCCCGCCTTGATTCTTGTAACGAGCCGTAAGCAAGGCCAGCCTCTTTAAACAAGGTAACCGCAGTGTCGAAATCGTCTACCGTTATCTCAACTTCTTTCACCCCATCAATCGATAGTGAATTGAATTGCTTGTAAGTAATTGTTGTTTTGTCGCCTTCGTTGCGGATGCGAACAAAAGCGTCTTTCTTTTTTAATTCAGGGGTGTCGATTGTGACTCGCTGCATGTCTCGCATTGGCTGGATAAGTATCGCCCCTAGTTCCGTGAGCCTTGAACGAATATCATCAATATTGATATTAACGAATTTAGCTTCAATCTCGTTCTTCATAAATTAATAATATCAGATGTAAATAATTTCTATGTATAACGAAATTGGTACCCCGGGCAGGATTTGAACCTGCGACCTTAGGCTTAGAAGTCCTCTGCTCTATCCAACTGAGCTACCGGGGCGTGTGGCTATTATAGCAAAAGAACAGAGGTATCGCCGACTATTGCCAAACGCGAGTAGCGTTTTTTGCCTCTTTTTCGGCAAAAGCTTTCGCTAAATCAATATCAAGACGATTGCATAAATCTAGTAAAAGCCAAAACAAGACCAACTCCAAGTAGTCCCAAGATTGTTGCGATAATCACCAGGACCCAGTTTCTTTTTTAAACGTTTTTCTTCATTGTGTTTTCAGTATACTACTTTCAATAAGCTCGGGTCTTTGACTAATACGTTTGCGAGTTTTTCTTTGGTAAACCATCCGTAAGCAATGTGCTCATCACTGAGCTGAATCTCGCCGTCTTCGAGCACAACTGAATAGTTCGTGACGCTTACGGTCTGACTATCAAGTGCGCGAAAAAACGACCATTCGCCGTTCTGCTCTTTGACTGAACCATCAAGTCCGAGTTCTTCGTTAATTTCACGAAGCAGAGTCTCCTGATCCGATTCGCCTACCTCGACTAATCCACCTGGCAAATCCCACGACGCTTCGCCTCTTGTCGCTGGGTTACGCTGAAGAAAGAGAATTTCGTTCTCATTGTTTCGAATCACTGCTTTGACGGCGTGAGTAGGAATGTTTTTATGCATGACACCAGTATACCTAAATTTCAAATAATAGGGATGTGTCACAAATGCTATAATGCGACCATGAAAGTCTACTTCGTCCGCCATGGCCACATGCCCGCAACTACAGAAACGCCACTCGATCCTGAGCTCGGACAAATAAATGAGTCTCTTGATGATGAAGGTGTCAATCAAGCCGAAGCAGCCGCGCAACAATTAAAGTCTATTCCGTTTACCGTCGCATTCTCGTCACACCTGAAACGGGCGCACCAAACCGCTGAAATTATCGCCAAACCTCACCAACTTTCCATTCAGATAGAGAAAGATCTACGCGAACGAGATACTGGTGGCTACGTGTCTATTGAGGTGTGGGTTCAATCGTTCAATTTCGATAATCAACACCAGCCAGATAGCTTCGAAGATCTCCACGTATTCTTCAAGCGTGTTTATGATTTTTTTGACCAGCTCAAACAAGAACACCCCAACGAGACAATTTTGATTGTTTCGCATGGAGGCGTTCACCAAGCATTGTATGCATACGCAAACAATCTGCCATTGAGCGGACAGGTGCCACGTCGTCCACTGAATAATTGTGAATATCAAATATACGACTTGTAGCTATTTCGTAATCCGCACCGTCACGTATCGAATATAGTCTTTCATCCCCGCCGGATATCCGATATGTCCCATTAGAATGTTCGGCTGTGAGTGATGTTTGCCAAATAACTCCAATAAATGATAGGGCACCCACGATAATCGATACATGTTTTTTATGCCTGGAAGAACGGACTGACTCGCATTAACGACCGTATATTCCGAAATACCGAGCTTCGGTAACAAGTGGTCGTAATAGTCATGAGTGATCGTGTCGAAGCCAGGGCAGTTCGTTTCTTTTGCAATCAGATGAATGGCGTCAGCAATTTCTTTGGGCATTGTGTGCAGAGGCGCGACCGTATAATCAAAAATCGCAATACGCCCACCTGGTTTCAGAACTCGTAAAAATTCTTTCAACGTCTTTTCTGGATCATCACTGTGAGTAAACGTTTCGAGCGTAAACACAACATCAAAGGTCTCGTCCGCAAACGGCAAGTCGTTATAGTCAGCCGATTGAAAGTCGACACGCTCATTACCAGCCCCCATTTTCTGAGCGAAATTGATGCTGCGTGGAACCAAATCAACACCACTGACCACAGCGCCATATTTTGTGGCCAGTTGCATCGATGTCCTGCCTTGACCACAGCCGGCATCAAGCACCCGAGTATTTTCACTGATATCTGCGAATTCTGCTAAATGATCAATCATCGCTTCGGCAGCGGCAACCATCGATCGTCGCTGGTTATCGCCATACCAGCCAAAGTGCCGATGACCACCAAGCACCATTTGATAGCCCAGGCGCGAGCCAAGTTTTTCATAGTAGTTGATTGTTTTGTTGTGTGACATCTTAATTTTTTTATGACGGTTAGCGCAATATCTTTAAATATTGTTCTCATATTTTATTGTAGCAAAGTGATACAAATGACAGTTGGTATGATTGGGCGGAGAATATCTTCGATAACGCTTCGTCGCACCCAGAAAAGTGAACTTTTCTGGCTTACTCCTCGCCTGCGCACTCTCATCTGCTCGCTGCGCTCGCTTGATGAGAGTTTAATTCGTTCCGGTTCATACCAAAATAAAAAATCGAGATTTACTCGATTTCTTATTTTGGTGCGGGCGGAGAGAATCGAACTCTCATCACATGCTTGGAAGGCACGTATATTAGCCATTATACGACGCCCGCAGGCTTCGACTAGACCACTATAGCATATTTTCAAAGGCTTCTCAATCTGTTATAATACCTGAGTCTGGCGGATGTAGCTCACCTGGTTAGAGCGTCGGGTTGTGGTTCCGAAGGTAGTGGGTTCAAGTCCCATCATTCGCCCCAGATTTATTATCAAGAACCGGTCGGCAGAGTCGTTTGACTCGCAAGCTGATCGGCTTTTTGTTTGGAATCAAGAATCGCTTTTACTTGATCAAGACCAATCTCTACCGTGCCACCTGGCTGGACTTGCTGGGCTAAGACTTGCTTCGCCACCGTGCTCTCGACCGCTCGCTGGACGACTCGACGCATCGGTCGAGCACCGAGGCGCGGATCGTAGCCGGCCTCAACTAGATACGATTTCGCTTCGTCTGACACGGTGACGGTAATTTTCTGCTGTTCCATATTCTTATTAACTGACGCTAGGATCAAATCAACAACTTGCAGCAACTCGTTCTTTTCCAGCGGACGGAAGACAACCATCTCGTCAAAACGGTTCAAAAACTCTGGATGGAACAAATGACTACTGATCAGTTCGTTCACGAACGTCTCTTCAAATTGTTCCAGTCGGTAGCCACGGTGAATGTATTCCTGGATTCGATCGGCTCCGGCGTTACTGGTCGCAATGACGATGGTGTCGCGGAAACTCACCTCTCGGTTACGAGTATCACGCAGAATTCCCTCATCCAGTAACTGCAGTAAGGTCGAAAGTACACTTGAATGAGCTTTTTCGATCTCGTCCAGCAAGATAACACTGAACGGCTTCTTCATCACCTGAGCCGTCAAGCTCGATGGGTCCTCGGTACCATCAGCAATCAGGCGCGAGACATCGTCCGACGATACAAATTCATTCATGTCGAGGCGAACAATGTTATCCTCGCCGCCAAAATAGACAGCCGCGAGTGACTTCGCCAGCTCGGTCTTACCAACACCGGTTGGTCCAAGAAACAGGAACGTACCAACTGGTCGTTGCTGATTTCGCACGCCCGCCCGAGCCCGACGTAGTGCATCGGACACCACATTCACCGCACGGTCTTGACCAATCATCCGCTTGTGAATCAAGGATTCCAGGTTCAATAGTGTCTCGCGTTCGCTATCATCATCAACCGCCGATGTTTTGACGCCAATCGTTTTTTCGACTGCTTGTTGGACCGATTTTGCGGTCACTAATTTTTCTTCAGCGTATTCGGCCGCTGACTCCATCAAACTAATCGCCTGACCAGGCATCGCGACGTCGTAGACATAGCGTTTTGACAATTTATACGCTTCTTTGACTGCTTGATACATATAAGTTACTTTGTGGCGATATTCAAAAATCGGTAACTGTTCTTCCAGAATAGACAAGGTATCCGTTTCATCCGTCGGCGCCAGCGAAACACGTTGTGCCGCCGTCGTAACGGTTGGCAGCCGCTTACCAATTTCCAAATAGCGTTGCTCGTCCATTAACAAAATCATCGGCAATCGACCAGCTTCCATAATTGGAGTCAAAATACCGCTAATATTAACCGAGCCAACGCCGTCTTCGAAAAAGACCTGGGCGTTGTCGAGACACAATATAATATTCTTGGCCAAGTACGCCTCGGTTAAAATCGCGTTAATCGTCGCTTCCAGTTTGCCCCGCTCGTTACCTGCTGACAAAATACTGGTCGCGTCCAGCATAAAGACTTGTTGATAGCGGAGTTTTTGTGGCAAAGTTTTATCCGGATTCATCAATCGGCTAGCCAGCTGGTGCACGATTTGTGTCTTACCGACGCCGTTCTGCCCGACTAAACTAATAACAGGTCGACCGCCATCCAAACTTGCGAGCAATTGACTAACCAGTTCTTCGCGCATTGGCGAGGTCGGCATGTAACTATTCGATAGGTTCTGGCCAAAACGTGATAAAGTCGGAATCCAGCCAAATGACCAGTCACGACCAATGCCACCCTGATGCGCCGTGTGGTTTTTGTGCACTTCGACTAACTCATCCAGGTGGTGATACCATTTAATCCCTCGGATCAAGTCTTCCTCATCCAGTTGCAAATGGCCTAGTAACGTCGTCTTAGCCGGTAGTTGTCGCACCATCGCTAACACCAATACTCCAGCTGAAATACGGCCACCAACGCCACCTGCAATCGACAATGCTTCGGTGAACACCGCTGGCGTATCGTCTCGATTTGTCGAGACCAGTTGTTCAAGAAAGCCGCCACCAACTCCAAACCTGACCGCAAAAAAGACACCACCGGACGTGCGCGACAATACCTGAGCAATTTGCTGTGGTGTTGGATGATGCGGCATCAGACCCAATAATTCAGCATCCAGCAGCTGGTCTACCCGCTCGCCGTTTTGCACTGGTTTGAGGCGCGACAAATCACGTTTGTGCCACCGCGCAATCATAACTGGTACCGCAAGCAGTCCAATGACCGCCCAACCTAACGCCGAACCAATGAACAATAGCCCAAAGCCAACAAAGACCAGTGCCGCCGCCAACACCTCGAACACAAAAATCCACGGCGCCAAATGATGCGCCAAGCGAGCCTTGTACGCTCGCGTCCCGTGATAATGATACAGCTGCTTTAATTCCATGACGGCGTCCACCCAATTGCAAAAGCGATGAATCCTATCAGCGGCAAGGCAGGAATAATCAGCCAGACAACGATAATCACTATGCCAAACAAAGCCTGAACAGCCATCACCACCAAACCGGCAATGATAGTAAAGCCACGCACCATCGCACCAATCAATCGAGAAATCGTTTTATCAAGAAAGGCTTGGAACTGCGCGCCAATCGGTCCACCAACTCGCCCAGCTGAAATCTGGCGAAATGGTGAGAACAACGTCGCCAGCAAGTGACCAATCGAAAAGAAATCGATTGTTCGAGCCAACCGTTGTCGAATCAGGTCTATCTGGTCAATCCAGCCAGGGCCGTACCACCATTGCAGTAATCCCACCAGGAACATAGCTTCATTATACGATATAATAGTGCATATGCCCCATCCCTTTGTTGTCTTACTTGGAAAAGCCGTTCGCGCAGCGGCTCGTCTTCGTGGTGGAGGGTCGGCACTGCCTGGATTATTCGTCGAAAAAATCGATCCTGATTTTATTAAAAAAACCTTAGGCCAACTGAAACACGGCGTGGTTGTTATCAGTGGTACAAATGGAAAAACAACCACTACTAAGATGGTTGTAGCCCTACTGGAAGCTAATGGCCTGCGGGTTTTTACCAACCGAACGGGCAGTAACTTTACCCGTGGTGTCGCAGCGGCGCTACTGAAAGACATTGATCTAAAAGGTCAGCTCCATGCCAATATAGCCGTCCTCGAGCTGGATGAAGCGCACGCCGTAAAATTCGTCCAAGCCGTCCAACCCCGCTACAGTCTGCTCCTGAACGTCATGCGTGATCAGCTTGATCGATTTGGAGAGATCGACTCGACAGCTAAAATGCTAGCGACCGTTGCAAATGCGACCAGCGACGCAGTTGTCCTGAACCGTGAAGACCCCCGCGTGCGCAGTATTGCCGATATCCTTGAAGGTCAAGTAGTTACCTACTTTGGTCTCAGTGATAACCTCCTCGACCAATTCCCAAGCGACGATGATATGCGCGGTGCGAATGTTACCCAAAGCACGCGTCCAAAAGCCAGCATTCTGCTCGACGCGTACAAAGACCAATCCGCCACCTTTTTAGTCGACGGAAAGCCGATTACAACCGACCTAAAGATTAACGGCATCTACAATGTCTTTAACGCGGCGGCGGCGATTGCACTAACAAAAGCCGTGACGCAGCGAGATTTTAATACAACGAAAACATTTAACGCACTGGCTGAAGTAACGCCTGCCTTTGGTCGTGGCGAAGCTCTGACCATTGGCGGACAGCCGCTCGAATTAGTGCTGGTCAAAAACCCGTCCGGCTTCCGTTTGGGACTTAAGTCATTTTCTCCAAAAGATTACGCGACCATGATTGCTATCAACGACAACTACGCCGATGGCCGAGATATGTCATGGCTGTGGGATGTTGATTTTGAATCGCTGAATGAACACGGCGTCTCCCAAGTCACGGGTATTCGCGCCTACGACATGGCCCTGCGCTTGCAATATGATGAAATTCCAATCGGTCATATTGAAACCGAGATTCCATTAGCTCTCCGTGCGTTTATCAATAATAACCCTGACTCACCAAAGCGTATTTATTGTACGTACACCGCTATGCTGGCATTACGTCGTGAACTAGGAAAAATGACGAAAGTCGAGGTGGTCTCATGAGCCAGGTTATCCACGTTGTACAACTTTACCCGCGAGACATGAACATCTACGGTGACCATGGTAATTTATTGGTTTTGAAACGCCGTCTACAGTGGTATGGCTATGAACCAAAGATTACCGAATACAATGTTGGCGATGACTTTCCGACCGACATCGATATTATCATCGGTGGCGGAGGTCAAGATAGCGGACAGGATAAAATTTACCAAGACCTCATGAAACGCGGGAAACAACTACGCGAGCTCGCCGATAACGACGTCCCGATGCTGTTGGTGTGCGGTCTGTACCAACTATTCGGTCAATTCTTTCAGACAAATCAAGACAAGCGACTCGATGGTATTGGCATTCTTGATGTTGAGACATACGGCACGACCGAGCGCTTGATCGGCAACATTGTGACGCACAGCGAGACGTTCGGTGACATTGTTGGGTATGAGAACCACAGCGGTCAGACGTACCTGGGTGAAACAGTCCAGCCGTTTGCGACGGTAGTGAAAGGTGCTGGCAATAACTCGAAAGATGGCCACGAGGGTGCACGGTACCGTAATGTTATTGGCACCTATCTACACGGTTCAATTTTGCCCAAAAACCCTAAGATTGCAGACTTTATGATTGAACTTGCCGTTCGTAAACGCTACGGTGATTTCACCCCAAACGTGATTGACGATTTGTTTACCGACCTGGCTCGCAGTATTGCGATCGACCGTCCACGATAATTATTCAACTGGGTTATAGCCGAGAAAGCGGTAGCCAGTTTTGACTTTTGCATACCAAGCTAAACCGACAAGTGCAACTACATAGACCCCTAGCGCCCATACCGGAGCCTCAACATCGCTCTGTGCCCAGGGCAGTTCGGCTAAATAGGTCGCCACATTAATCATATAGGCCAGCAATTGCTCGGTTCCCCACCCTATCCAACCCGCTAACCACGGCCAAACGAAGCCAGCCACGCCCGTGACAAATGTCAAAAGCATTGCCAGCGGCACCAGCGGCACAACCAAAATATTGGCCATGATTGCCACGTGAGACAGACTGCCAAAGTAATACATAATTATCGGAAGTGTGACAATGTGAGCGGCGACCGTTTCACCCAAGATTTGCCTAATCGTGCCAGGTGGTTCTGGTCCAAAAAAGTACACTTGAAACAGTGGTGCAATCAGCATCACCCCTGCAAACGCCGAGAAGCTGAGCATCCAGCCAACGTCTCCCCACGCAAAACTTGGTTGCCAGGCGACCGTCAGCGCCCCGATGATACATAACAGCACAACCGGGTGGACAACGCGTCCGTATTGCAGTAGCAATAAACTGATTCCCGATACCAATGCCGCTCGCGTCATACTTGGACTAAGACCAGTGACCGAGACAAAAGCCAGCATCAGTGAAAACGCGAAGCTGAATGATGCGAATTTTGAATACTTTTTAAATAATCGGCGCGCTAACCGCACCAAGATGGTCAAATTGTAACCGCTCGCCACGACTATGTGAGTGAGTCCGACAATTCGTAGCGCCTCCGATAATTCCTCGGATAGTGATGTTTTCTGTCCAGTAATATACCCAAGGCCTAAACTGACCTGCGGTTCGTCAATGAACTGACGAACTCGCTCAGAAAACCAATCACGGACCACTCTGCCGATATCACCAGGAACGGGTCTTTCGTGACTAATCACTTTCGGGCGACTGAGTGTCCCGGCAAAATTACCAAAACCTTCTTGGAGCTTCCCTTCAAGCGTCACTATATCTCCACGCAAGATGTCTTTTCGTAAGGACATATCGACCCAGATAGTTCCCGCGATATTATAACCGTCGAATTTGAGCGAATCCATCGTCAAACGAGTTGTCACTGCATGGGTTGGATCTTCTTTTACTCGTCCGGTCAGTGATAGATGACTCCCATTCAAAGATTGAAGAGCTTGTTGCTGCTGCCAGTGTATCGTTCCATAGCTATTACCCATGACAAGTCCTGCGAATACGAGCACGGCAACCACGAGCACTCGACGGTAAAGTAGCCCTACAAAACCTGCCAACACGCCAAGCGAAAGCAAGACAATACCAACCTGCCACATACCAGCAAGAGCTACGCCAATCACAAAACTAGCCGACAATATCGTTAGCCGCCACTCGATTCCCACTGATTTTTTTCGCCACTGCACCCATCAGATTATGCGGATTAATCATTAAACGACACCAAATAGTATTTGGATCTTTTAATTTAACGTCATCTAGACATATTCTATAGACAAAACACCATCAGGTAAGTCAGTTTGGCGCTTTTTTTCGGCCCTCCGTGCACTGAATTCAGATCGGCTGAGAGCGCCGTGAACCATACCTGCGTATATGTTAGCGAAGCCGCCACCCATGACAGAGCCTGCCGTCGCGGCAGAGATGGCTGTTGCGACCGAAAGTGGTTCAGGCCAGCTATTTGTCATCTCAACCACATTTGCATATACCTCAGGTGCTATAATTCCTGCTACCGCTATTCCACCGGCACCCATTAGGGCCGCGCGACGGTGTAAATGATAGGCGTGCTTAGTATGGTAAATCAGGTGTTCTGTTTCATGTCTTAAGTACCTACCTTGGAGTGCAAGAGTATCCGCTTTATTCACATTAATTGCTACTATGTGATTACTATCGTCATCATTTTTGTTTCTTGGAGAAAAATAGCCGCCACCCTCACCAAAGTACCCGCCTTTCGTACCAAGTTGCACAGCTACCTTCGCTACTTCATCATCCGAAACACCCCTACGGGTCAAATAGTCAATATACCGATCAACATGAAACTCTACATCACGAATATATCTCCGAGCATCAGAGCTAACTTCTAAGATTGGACCATCTGTTTTTGACATTAGTATTAATAATATTAAAAAATATACTAAAAGCAAGCTCAAGTAAAAAATCGACCAGAAGGTCGATTCTTTACTTGGAGGGACTGGTGGGGCTTGAACCCACGACACCCTGCTTAAAAGGCAGGTGCTCTAACCAGCTGAGCTACAGTCCCGTATGGCTTTTGAAAGTATAGCGAAACAGAGGTGATATGTCAATGTTAGCGCTTCTTGTCATGCGAGGCAGGTTTGGTCAAAAAGAGATCGACAACTGCCAGCACAACCCCGACGCTAATCACGATATCGCGATGAGCAAGGTGCCAATTGTAGACATCGGCTGCGATTCCTTCGAGAGGTAAGGCGTAGCCAATCGGCTCAAGTAAGAACGCGAACGCCAGAACCGTAAAAAGAAACGAGCCAACAATTCGGCCAACCAACGTTTTATACGTGTAGCCATGAAACATCAGCACAATCGCGGGTAGCAACACAACCGCCGACAATGCGACCGCATTAGTTAACGGCCCATCAGGTACCAAACCAGTTCCAGAGAGCAGTAATCCAGCATCATAACTCCAAATTGTACTCAGCGTCGCCCCTGCGGTTAGCGCAAGGCCCAGCAGACCAAATCGACGCTTGGTAAAGTACGCGCCCGTAAACAAACCGGCGGCAATCGCAATCAAGATCCCAATAACGATCATTTTTGATTCCCTCCTCCAGATACCACAAAGTCAGCCTCGCTCCCCACGGTTATGCCATATTGGCCCACCGTTCCCGCAGCAAATTCAATCACATATTTGGATGGATCTTTTGGTGTGTACGTTTTCAGTGTTCCAAGTTTTGGATCGGCGTCCGTCACGATATAGACGACTTCCTTTTGGGCATCCAGCCAGACAATATCGATCGGAATCACCATGTCTTTCATCCAGATTCCCCACTCTTTCTCTTGGTCAAAGACAAATAGTAGTGCATCATTCGGTCCCATACTCGTGACGCCAGACAAACCTTTGACCCGAGTTTCATCAGTATCCGCAACTCGTGCGTTAAAGCTGCCTGATCCCAATGTTAGTTCAGTGGTCGGCTTAAAATTATTCAGCATGAACAAGACGCCACTGGCGAGTGTCAATAACATCAGGCCAGCGATCAGAATCACTGTCGTATGCGTGCGCCAAAGTTTGCTCATAGCATAACTACCATGAGCACTATTATATACTACGCGCCGATCTTGTCTTTTTTGCTGCCGCGTTTAGCGTTGCGTTCGACGTATTCGATAACGGCGCCAGCAACGTTACGGCCGGTTACTTGTTCAACACCAAAGCCAGGGCTGGCGTTGACTTCCAAGATCAACGGTCCGCGCTCACTGCGCATCATGTCGACACCAGCAACCGAAAGGCCCATTGCCCGGGCGGCCTTGACGGCCATTTTCTTTTCTTCATCAGAAAGTTTTACCGGAACACCAGCACCGCCTTTGTGGAGGTTTGAACGGAAATCATCGTCGAGGCTCTGCCGTTTCATACTGGCGACCACACGGCCACCGACGACAAATGCCCGAATATCAGTACCGGCTGATTCCTTGACGAATTCTTGTAGCAAAATGTTGGTACCGTCATCGTTACTCAGATAAAACGCCTGCAAAACCGATTTAGCAGCTTTCTTAGTTTCAGCCAAGACAACACCATTGCCATGAACACCACGCGCTAGCTTGATAATGATTGGCATACCGCCGATTTTATCAATCAAGTCGTCGATGTCAGTTGAATTACGTGAAAAGACGGTCTTTGGAATCCCAACACCCGCTTTAGCGAGGAGCTGCATACTGCGCAGCTTGTCACGAGACCGAGCAATCGCGATTGAACTCGAGACGGTGTACACGCCTTGTGCCTCCAGCTGACGCACAATCGCCGAACCGTACCGCGTCATGTAATTCGCAATACGTGGAATAACCGCATCATACTTACCTAGGTCTTCACCACGGTAACTAACGGTCGGGTTATTCTTTTCGATAGATGCGTAACATTCACGGTATTTAATAATCTTGACCGTGTGCCCGCGAAGTTCGGCCTCTTCTTTGAGGCGCTTTGTCGAGTAGTTTCCGTTTCCGTTCGAGAGGATAGCAATCTTCATAACGTCTCCTTATTTCTGCTTATTCTGATGATATTTCTGATAAAATTTGTGCGGATTTTTCTTGAGCTCTTCGTTCAAAAATCCGGTCATTTTTGGTAACTTCTGTTTGACGTCTTTCTGTTTCACATCTACGAGAAACTTACCAGCCAGTGTACGTCT
>JAUIDL010000081.1 GCA_030428585.1 bacterium
CTGTCGAACCGGGTCCATGACTTTTACAACGGCGTATTGGTCAGGATTCTCCGCCAAAACTTTCTCAAGGTTCGTACGGAAAGCGTAGCGTAAATCACTATTTATGTTAACTTTACTGACGCCAATTTTTGCGGCCTCGGCGAAGTAATGTAATGGCGTCCCGCTTCCACCATGTAAACTAATCTGGCAGTCAACCGTGTCTCGCAGTCTTTGTAAAAGCTCGAGGTCGAGTTCCTTAGGCACCGGATATTTCCCATGAAGATTACCGACGGCTGCAGCGAAGGTATCAATCCCAGTTGCCTCAACAAACGCTTTCGTACCTTCCGGGGTACTAAAAGTTTTCTTAATTTCTTCGTAGTTAATATCTTCGGTATGAAGGTTGGATGAACCACCAAAATAGTGTGGCTCACTTTCGACCAGTGCTCCGGTGAACTGAGCGTACTCAACAACTTCTTTCGTCGCACGAATGATTTCCTCGTCACTAGCTTCGTGATTAGCCTGCGATATATCGATGTGAATGAACTCAAAACCAACATCGATACCTTTCTTTGCTGCTTCGACACTAGGGCTATGGTCAAGGTTAACGTACATCTCGAGTCCGTACTCAGCTTTATAATTATCAACCATGTCGCGAATGTTCTCTGCACCAATCGCGCTAATCTCATCATGTGTTACTTCTACCAAAATTGGAGAGTTTTTCTTTTGCGCCGCCCGACAAATCGCAATGAGTGTATCTTGATTATCGACGTTGAATGCACCAACAGCAAAATGCTGGTTACGCGACCGCTGCATCAAATGCCGTGCCCTGACCGTGTTATCACGAATTTCTTGAATGGTTAAGCCCATGTAGAATGCCCCCTTATGCTTAGCAATAGTATAGCATTAGTTGCCGATAGTCGTAAGCGTTTTAATGCTATACTTGCACATATGATTCGAGCAGTTGTCTTTGACTTATACGGTGTATTCATTCCGGACACCTACACGGCTTGGCTTAATCGCCACGGCCTCAACCGTTCTGGACAATTCCAAGCAATTGTCGAGCAGCTCGATCGAGGCGAGTCTACACCGCACACATTCTACACAAGTCTGAACGAATTAACAGGAGTCCCTGTTGCTGAAATTGAACAAGATTTTCATACGATCCCCGAAGTTGATCATGATGTTGTATCGATTGTTGAAAAATTACAGCACAGATATTCAATTTTACTCTGTTCGAACGGCACAAAAAGAACGAGGACGTTACTTGAAAAAACCGACCTCGCAAGGTTATTCCAAACCGTCTTTATTTCTGCGGAGATGGGTATCACAAAACCAAATTATTTGATGTTTCAAAAAATTACCGAACACCTAGGTCTGTCCGTTAACGAAGTGCTTTTTATTGATGACTCCTCAAGAAATATCGATGCTGCCAAAAAATACGGCTTTCACACAATCCACTACACAACAAGTGATGCACTTCGTAAATCACTTGTTGATTATGACTTCACTGTTTAAGCAACACTTGTCTACTGATGATACCGATGCGTCTGATCACACCAGTCTTTGACCGTCTGTGTAATCTGCTCTGCTGACAATCCAAACAGTTCGAACAGTTCTTTTGGATCGCCTGATTCTCCGTAGCGGTCCTGCATACCAATGCGCTTGATCGGCATCGGCAGGGTTTCGCTGAGCAACTCAGCAATCGCGCCACCTAGTCCACCAGCTATTTGTGCCTCCTCGAGTGTCACTACCCGACCAGCCTTTCGTGCGCTTGCCAAAATTGTCTCCGTATCCAGGGGTTTAATAGTCGGGACGTGCACAACCTCGACATTAATATCGTGTTCAGCTAGTGCGTTAGCAACCTCAAGCGCACGAGTCGTCATCGAACCTGTGCTGAAGAGAGCGAGAGATGAGCCCTCTCGAAGCACATACGCCTTTCCGATTTCAAACGGTGAATCTGGTGTACTAAAAATGGGCGTCTTCTCACGCGTGAGACGCAGGTAAGTCGGCTTACCATTCACGGCGATTGCTTGGGTCGCCTTTTCTGCCTCAACGCTATCACCAGGCACAACAACCACCATGTTTGGCATGACCCGCATCAAGGCGATGTCTTCCAGCATTTGGTGGGTGGCGCCGTCTTTGCCAGTGTAAATCCCAGCGTGAGAACCGACAACTTTCACTGGCTGGTCGTTCAAAGCAACGGTCGTTTTAATCTGCTCCCAGTTGCGCCCAGGGCTAAAAGCCGCGTAGCTACTAGTAAACGGAGTTTTGCCGGCTCGTGCTAAACCACTCGCGACAGTCACTAAGTTTTGTTCGGCAATCCCGATCTCAATGAAACGATTTGGAAACGCTTCACGAAAATGGTGCATCTGGGTACTTTCAGTCAAGTCGGCACAAAGAGCAACCACGGCTTCGTTTTGTTCAC
>JAUIDL010000017.1 GCA_030428585.1 bacterium
CAACGCCAACGAGTTCGCATCAGCCGGTAATGCGTCCAGGACTACCTGAATCGCTTGGTCGTCTTCGTTCGCTTTGACCGATGCCAATGCTTGGTTCGTGTCCAAAATCAGAATTTGGTTTTGCAGTTCTGGTACGTTCGCGTTATTGGTGTTGAGGGTGTTCACCGTTTCCTGCTTCGCAAACAACACCTTTTCGTTATAAATCAGGTTTTGGAACAAGAAGAATGACACCACCAGTGACGCGCCAACAATCGCTGAGCTAAGCGCAATCCAAATGAACATCGTGCGATTCGCTTTTGAAATCTGGGCGCGTTTACGGATTGCTGCCGTGTTGTTTGTACTCGCGGCCATATTAATTCTCCTCCTGTTGCGTCGGCTGTTCGACAAAGATTGTCTTTGGAATACCGAGGTACGAGTCCGTCACGTTACCAGCATTCGTCAACTTGATCACCACTGATGGCACTTGCGCTGAGAACAATAGTTCTGGGTAGATAAAGCTGATGGTAAAGCGAACAATTGAATCACCGTCGGCATCTTCACCGTACGCGATGTCACTAAGGCTAATGTCGGTTGCCAACGGATCCTGTACTTCTTCTCCGTTCACCGTATAGGTGGCGACGGCACCGTCTAGGGTCTTTTTAAACGTTTCGAGTGAATCATAGGTCGGTGTCTGGCCTTCGATTGTGAGGACTTTGAGGTCAACGTCGTTGGTCATGTTCAACACCTGCACATTGTTTGGTGCTGGCGGAATCACTGCCGACAAGACGTTAAAAATACGTGAGTTGACTTGGCGACTCTGGCTCAAAATATCGATTTGATCGAGTTGGTTCTGGATGGTCAACACGCCTGGCAGGTCTTCGTGAGACTGCAGTTCAGTAATACCTTCGTTAATTTGGTTATCCGCCACTACGTGACGCACGGTTTGCACACCGTAGATATACAGTGCGAGCAGAACAACCAATCCTGCTGCAATAATTGCTGCGAAAATCGAAAAGGTCACGACCACCGTGCGCATGCGCTGCGCTTGCAATAGTTCTTGCTTTACATCGGGGACAAGGTTGATTTCAATCATTACTTGTTCCTCCGTTCCGCCAGGCCAATCACGGTCGCAAATTCAGACGCAATCGGCATCAATTGTTGCTGATCAGACTGAGCGACGTTGACTTTTTGCCATGGGTTGCCCGGCATTGTTGGTACACCGGTTTTGGCAGCGATATAGTCGCCGAATTGTGGCACAATCGCACTAAAGCCAGACAGCAAAATGCCGCTAACTGGAGTGCTCGGATACCGAGTTTGGAAGAATTTGATCGATTTCGTCAGCTCGGTCACAAAGTTATCAAGCGTTGATTCAATCGCGCGGTATACTTGACCTTCCAGACGGTCTGGTGCCAGGCCAAATTTCAAAATGAACTGGCGAGCTTGATCTTCTTGGACGTTCAAGTTCTGGACCGCTGCCTTAACCAACGACTTGATACCGACCGGAATCGTCCGAACCAGTCGTGGTGTCCCGTCAAAGGTAATCGCGAGATCAGTCGACTGCTCACCAACATCGATGATCAAGCGCGCGTCAGGCACTGCGTCAGGCAGTAACGAACGGACCATGGCTAGTGGGTCTGGTTCGGCCGCAATCACGTTCAGTCCAAGGCTCTCGATGAACTCAAGGCGTTCCTCGGCATACGCGTTCGCCGTGCTGGCGAGCAGAATCTCTTGCATCTTGGCATCGTGCAGTGACGTGCCGAGCAAGGCCCAGTCTACCTTGGCTTCAGACGCCCCCATCGGGATGTATTGATCAACTTGGTACTTCAAGGTATTACGCAGTTCGGCTTCGGCCATGACAGGCATTTCAATCACGGTCGTAAAGGTTTTGCTCGATGGCAAGCCCAGGACCACGTTCTTTGTCTTGATGCCACTCTGCCCGACGGCAGTCATAATCACTTCACCTAATCGGCGGAGGCTTTCAGGAGAGTTACTGGCGGCAGTTTTTTCGTCCAATGGGGCATACCCAAAGTGCTGTAGGTTCCAGCTGTTACCTCCAGCAGGAGACAACTGTACTACCCGGACAGCGTTGGTTCCTATATCGAGAGCAAAGAAGTCGCCCGCACCACGTAATGCCATATTGCCACTCATTATACAGAACCATAAGCGATAATAGCAAGGCAATAATCAGAGAAAAAACGGCTTAGAATCGCGGCGGCAATTCTTTGGTCGAAACCGTCTGCAAGCGGTTATTGTCGGCGTTGAAATTAATCGCCCACAAATACGCGTCTGGGCGGAAGTTAAAGATCTCGGCTGGGTCGCCAGTATTTGAGCCTGTCCCCGCACCCGCCGTGCGGTACAACGAAATCTCTTTTGCTGCTACTGGACCGTTAATAGTCAGTTGATTATCACAGCGACTCTCGGTCAATTGCGTCGCCGACGCATAGTCATCGCAGGTACTGATGCGACCATCCGCACCCGTGGCCATCAGCCAGGCATCAACTTGGGTCACATCACCGTCAATATTGATTTGGTTAGCAATAATAATGACCTGAGGTATTTGCGAGATACGGGTAAACGGACCGTTGTCATAGACGATATCATCATCAATCGTTACGGTTGAGGTTGGCGCATTGATGACAATCCACTTGCCTGAAGCAATGTCTGCGTTACCCCCACCGCCATGAAGGCGTAGGTTCGCGTTACCTGTGTATATTCCCGAAGACGCAGACTGGAGATTAATCGCTCCACCGCCATTTGAACCACCACTAAAGCGCGCACCAACATCGGGCAAGGAACCACCCAAAGTGTAGCCACCCTTTGGCGTACTAGGTGAACACGTGGTACTACCGGCATTCGTAATAGTCAGATAACTCACTTCACAAATATCTGTTGTCGTCGCACCATTGCTGTAGCCTGCTCCTGATGCCATCCCCGAGATTGTCTCGGCGGCGATCAGCGCATATTCGCCCCAGCTCCCATACGTCCGCGCCGTGCCACTGACCGTCTTCCTGATTGAAGATGTATCAATCGAACCATCACCATCACGACCGACCCAGACGTCACCACCTATGACTTGGATTTTCGGTGCTTTGGCCACAATAACGCAGAATGGATTACTGTGTCGCCAATCAGTAGATGTTTCGGTGTATGGCTCGACTGACAAGCCAAAACAAATCTTTGTCCCCACCTCGTAGTCACCAATTGTCTGAGTACCAATAGACAAAGCCGGCGATGAATTTGTAAACGTCCCTGTACCCGTTGCTATAGATGTTGCACTGTAGCTATTACCATCGTTGTAATAGGCAACAGGATTTGTCGTCAATGCACTGGTACCGCCTGAACGAGGCGTCGCATTCTTTGGAACAATAAATCGTGTTACTTGCCAATTTACCGAAATGCTGGTGCCTGGATCACCATTACGAATCGTCGGCGTTAGGCTAACTGACCCGCCTGGCTCGGACGACGATGGCGACCCAGAAATAGTCGGGGTCAAGTCATATGTCGGTGCTTCTGGCAGGCCACTCATGCTGCCGACAGGGTTGGCGCAGGTATACCACATACGATACGCAACCGACCCGTCATCATTGCGAATCGTTAACCCGTTATCGGTCCGCATTTCGTTGTCGTACACAACATCCCACCGCCACACACCGTCTCGGTTACGGATAACTCGAGTAAAGGTGTCTTGTCCGCCGGTACCAAAGTCTTGATTCCAGTTGATACGGTTCTTGCTAGCGCGGTCAACCAAGCGGTTCTCTAAGTCGGTCCAGTCAGCGCTGGTAATCGTTCGGGATTTATCTGGATCGTCAATGCCGCGGCCCAACATTGTATTTACAATAAAGGCCGACCCTGCACGGTTCCATGGGCCATACGTAGAATAGACGGTGTTATTATAGCGAGCCCTGAGGTCAACCACGAGCTGCTTCGCCCTGGCGATACTGGCGGCCGTGCTGGTGTTGCCTCCTCGGTAATAGGTCGCATTCAGCGCATTAACGGCGTAGTTCTGGTTATATAGCACAGGACAACGAGTAAAGCCACAGTTCTGGCGATTAGAGATTTGCGTATCGCTCAGCCCGTTATTACTAAAATATCCTTCACTGACAACCCATCCACCGGATAGAATCGTGTACCACCCGTCCAGGACACCAGCGTTTGCGTTCACCGATGGCAGAAATGTCGAAATAGTCATCGTCAGAATAAAAAGACCAATGACGAGTGGTTTTGTGATACGACGACGAAACCAACTCACAACTTACTCTCCATTTCGTCGGCTTTTTCTTTAAAGAGATTGGCGTCGATTTGTCCAGCTGGTTTATCAGGGAACTCTTCGAGATAGGCATCGTAGGACTTGTCATAAAACTCAGCAGCTTTGGCGTAATCACCGGTTCGTTCATAAAGAAGCGCGAGGTAAGAATACGTCTCAAAACCTGGATTCACTGCGACGGCTTCTTCCATCGCCTCAATCGCTCCATCAACGTCTGATTCCGCAATAATGCTCGCCTTCTTTTCGTATAGACTGGCTTTTTGTTCGCTAGACCCAGTTTTGGCAATGGCATTATCAATCAGCTTCGTTGCTGCTTCGGTATCACCACGACCAACAAATGTCTCTGCTGCTGTAATCGTCGTCTCAATCTCTGCTTCTTCAAGCGGTGGACCAGTATCGGTCGTGTTCACACCGTAAATTGTCACTCCAAATAAGTTCAATAGCGGGACGCGGAAAATATAGGCCGCTGTTCCGGCGGTCAACAAGACCGCGATGATAATCGCGATCCACACGGCTGCTTTTTTTGATACCCTCTTAACCATAAGCGCTTGCTGTCACTAGCATAATATAGGCTGAGGGAGATTACAATCGGTATCACTGATTGAGAAAATACAATATATATTGTAAAATATATTAGCTTGGGCGACGTGCCCAAGTGTTCATTTCTATCCCAAAACCCCTAATCCGGGACGGGAGAAAGCAGAAGAACATGACACGCACCGCGATGGGGTTCTACCACCCCGATGGCTTCGTTCCGGCCTGGAACTTTGCCAAGCGCTACGCCGGCCCCGACGGCCGCATCGCCACCCTGCCCGACATCGTCGACGCACGATTGGCCGGGATGGACGGCGATGCTTCATGGAGCACCTTCTTCGTCACCGCTAGCGCCGAGTACTACGGCGTTGGTGCCGACGGACGCAAGAAGTTGATTGTCGCCCACGGTGTCGGCCCCTTGGCTACGTTGGACGGCATCGTCGACGCCTACATCGGCAAGCCTCGCGATCGCAGCCGAAACACCGACAGCGGCCGTATCACCGCCGAAGAGTTCCTGAAGCTCGAGGCTGGTTTCTACGGCGAGGTGGAGATCGTCGACATGGATTCCTACGTGGAGTTTGTGTCGGCAAATCCGTCATCCTACCGTAACAAGTTCAAAGGTTTGCAAGATCCGTTGCTTTTGGCACGTCTTGGAAAACGAGCGACGGAGTACCTGCAGAGACATCAAGAGATCACCAAAAACTGGTGCGACATCAACTACAAACCGTCATTCATGCCGATGATCATCAACAACTCGGAGCCTGATCGCGAACTGTATACCACGTTCCCCAAAGTGAACAGCTCCTACGATTACTCGCAAAGAGTGGCGGCAGAGGTTCCTGAGGGATTCGCCATCGCACACTTGTTGGTGATTTCGGACCCCCATGTGCTCAGCGCGTGGAATGAAGACAGGCCGTTCACTAGCTTGACAAGTGAGATCACCTGCATGGCGTGGGACAGCAACATCAGGCTCGTCGGGGTGCCTCGCGATGTCAACTGGATGCACAGCATCGATGAAGCGCCGAGCGCTGAGAAGGTACTGCGCGAACAGTGGTCTCGCTTTATGGAGCCGAACAACGATGCCGACTATGTTCCGCCGCGGTTTTACCGCCTTGAGCGACAGGGCGACGAGTACTTCACCCGTTACCCCAAGGCGAGCAATGGCTTCGTCATGGACGACCCGGATGTCGAGTTCCACGTCCGATCGGTGGAAGTGGTCAGTAGCGTACTACCGTTTGACGTGAAAGAACTGTTCTTCGTGCGGTACAGCATGGGTCAGATCGCTTCACTAGCTCCACGTGGCGCGAATGCCTACATGATTGTCCATGTCGGCAGACCGAACGCTGCTGGATGGGCGACGATCAGCGTGCAGTTCTACCAGGCGGACGTCGACACGACGCGTCGGCTGCCCCACCCCAAGGCCATCCAGCAAGACTACGACCGCATCATGGTCGGCATCGACGGATGACCCCACCCCGTCATCTCTCTCTTCGGAGAGAGGTGGCGGGGCTTTCAATTTCACCCCTACCTCTGTTATAATGATCAACATATGAGCCTCTCCATCGCCATCGTTGGCCTACCAAACGTCGGTAAATCGACGCTTTTTAATGCGTTGACCGGCAATGACATTCTGGCAGCGAACTACCCTTTTGCCACCATCGAGCCGAACACTGGCATTATCCCCGTCCCCGACGAACGCCTGACCGTCCTGCAGAAAATGTATGCCTCGGATAAGGTCATCCCAGCCGCGGTCACCTTCGTCGATATCGCTGGCCTGGTGGCGGGCGCTAGCAAGGGTGAAGGCTTGGGTAATAAATTCCTCGCTAACATCCGTGAGTGCGATGCCATCGTGCACGTCGTGCGGGCGTTCGAGAACAAAGATATTACTCACGTCGACGACCATTTGGGTCCAAAGAAAGATATCGAAACGATTAACACCGAACTGATTTTGGCCGATCTGCAGAGCTTGGAGCGCCACCTGCCAAAGGTGGAGCGCGAAGCCAAGGCGAATCCCGCTGCTCGGGCCCAGATTGAGGCAATCAAACAGCTGCAAACTAACCTCGAACAAGGAACACTGGTGTCAGAAATGACCGACGTCGACGAAGACGTCGTGCGTACCCTGCAATTATTAACCGCCAAGCCAGTGATTTACGCGTTTAATGTCGACGAAGCCGCGCTGGATGACAGCGCTAAACAATCGGACTTGTCTGGCCTGGTCGCCCCCGCCCAAAGTGTCTTTATCTGCGCGAAATTAGAGGAAGAACTGCGCGGCTTGACTGACGAAGACGCCCACGAATTATTGGATTCGTACGGTGTCACCGAGTCTGGCCTGTCGCAACTGGCCCGCGCTGCCTACGCCACCTTGGGGTTGCAAAGCTACCTGACGGCTGGACCGAAAGAAGTCCGTGCCTGGACAATTCGACAAGGCTCGACTGCCCCGCAAGCCGCGGGTGTCATTCACACTGATTTCGAGAAAGGCTTTATCGCCGCCCAGATTGTTGATTACGACGACTTGATTATCGCTGGTAGTGAATCGGCCGCTAAAGCTGCTGGCAAAGTCCGGACCGAAGGTCGTGACTACGTGATGCGTCCTGGTGACATCGTCGAATTCCGATTCAACGTCAGTAAGTAAAAGCGTTCGCGGTTGCCTTTGGCACCGGCGATATCACTGTCCCGCTTGTCCGCAATAACAAAGTAATCTTTAGCCCACAGTTCGAAATCTTTTAATATCTGGCGCCGGGTGGCGTCATTTTTGATGACTCCTTTGGTGACTTGGTGTTTGCCGGCTTCAAACTGCGGTTTAACCATAGCGACAATCTGAGTATACTGATTAGCAATGTTCTGGGCCAGGTACGGTAAAATCTCGCGCAGGCTAATGAATGACACGTCGATAACAATAATGTCTGGTGTGGTATCCGGGATGAAGTCGCGGATATCAGTCTTCTCGTGCAGCTCGACCCGCCCGTCCCGTCGTAAGCTCGGGTGGAGCTGGTCGGTGCCGACATCGACAGCGTAGACTTTGTGCGCGTCGTGTTGCAAGGCGTAATCGGTGAACCCGCCGGTGCTGCTGCCGACATCGAGAACGGTTTTACCAGCAAATTGGAGCCCCAATAGCGAGGCGACACTGGCCAATTTCAACCCAGCCCGCGAGACGTAACGGTCGGGCGCTGCCAATTGAATTTCAGCAGTTTGGGCCACAAAAAAACCTGGCTTAGTGATCGTTTTTCCGTCAACGGTCACTTTGCCAAGTTTAATAAAGCTCTCCGCCTGCGATCGAGTCTCGACGAGACGGCGTTTTGCCATTTCGGTGTCCAGACGTTGCTTGGTCACCTGAGTTGCCTACTAGTCTTTCTTTCGTTCACGGTAGTCACCGGTCGCTGTATCGACCGAAATGACATCGCCAATTTTGATAAAGGCGGGAACTTTGACGGTGATACCCGTCTCAAGCGTCGCGTCTTTTAGGACACTACTGGTCGTATCGCCTTTGACGACGTCTTCGGCGTAGGTCACTTCCAAATAGATGTTCTTTGGCAGGTCAACGTTGATGACACGCCCATCAAAGAACTGCAGATTCAATGATTCGCCTTCTTTCAGGTAGCCAGCCGCGCTGTCGACAACTTCGGCCGACAATTCGAACTGTTCAAAGCTGTTTGGGTCCATGAAAAAGTACGTCGCACCATCGTTATACAGATACTGGACGGTTTGGTTGGTGACTTCGGCGGCATCAACGCGTTCAGCGCCTTTGTAGGTCTTTGGGATAACGCTGCCGTCAATCAAGTTCTTGAGGCGGACGTTGACGATACTCCCGCCACGACCCATCACCTTTTGGCTGTAATCGATGACACGAAAAGGCTTGCCGTCTACTTGAACGACAACGCCTTTTTTAAGTTCAGTTGGCTGATATGAAGCCATGTCAGCCTACCCGTGCGAAACGAATGGTAGTAACGCAAGGTGACGAGCACGCTTGATCGCAACGGCCAGTTGGCGTTGTTGTTTGGCGCTGAGACCAGTCTTGCCGACCGGTTCAATTTGCCCGTAGATGTTGATGAAACGCTGCAGCGTTTTGACGTCTTTGTAGTCAAAATATGCAGGGACATCCTTTTTTAGTCGCTTTGGCATACTAATTTCTCCTTATAGATCGTTCTGATTAGAACGGAATTTCACTGAGGTCGATTGGTTTGTCGTCGATATCTTCGATGACGACGTCTTTCGATTTGTTGCTCGAGCTGCGAGGGGCGCTGTCGCCGCTGTTACCGCCGTCGCTGTTTGGACCATCAAGGAAGGTCACGTCAGTTGCGGTAATCTCGACGCGTGAGCGCTTTTTGCCAGTCTCTTTGTCGTCCCAGCTATCTTGGCGTAGGCGACCTTGTACCAAGACACGGCGACCTTTTCCAAGGTATTGCATCACGAGCTCACCAAGCTTTTCCCAAGCGGTGACATCGAAAAAGTCTGCGCTGTCATCTTGTCCGCCGCGGTCTACCGCAATACTAAAGCTTGCGATGGTCTTGCCGGTGCTGGTTGTTCGTTGTTCAGGGTCTCGGGTGAGACGTCCCATTAAGATGACTTGGTTAATACTCCGCGCCATATACTCCTCCTCTATTCCTCTTCTTTGCTATCGTCTTTGTCAGCCTTTTCTGCGGCTTCGGCCTTTTCTGCCTGTTCTGCGAGCGCCTTGCGGGCCTTGAGATCAGCGGTGACCAACAGGTAACGAATGACTTCGTCGGTGATGTTGAAGGTGTTTGAAATCTTCAACGGGGCGTCTGCAGGTAGTTCTACGTCCATGTAGACGTACACAGCAAAATCTTCGCGCTTGATTGGGTACGCAAGTTTTTTCTTGCCCCAATTGTCTTCGCGAACGATTTTACCGCCAGCAGTCGTGACGATGTCACGCACCTTGGTCAGGGCGTTGTCCAGATCTGCTTCCAGGTCTGGGTGGATAAGAACAGTTAGTTCGTATTCCTTCATAGTCTCTCCTTTTGGAATCCGAGTTTCCCCGGATGCTTGCACTGGTATGCAAGCTTGAGTTAATAACGGTAGTAATTATACCGTATCTCCTCTGTTAACGCAAGGCTCTCACTCCTTACCGAGTCTTAGTGTAATGAGCCAATGTTAAGTAAAGCTTAAATGGAGCTGGAATCGTCGAGCTAGCCCAGGTCTTCGTCGTCGCTCGCGCTGGCACCACCGCCAAAGACATCGTCGAGGCTGGTTACTAAGACATCGCGCGCGCGTGAGCCATCAGCAGCGCCAATAATGCCCTGTTCTTCCATAGTTTCAATCATACGAGAAGCACGGCCATACCCAACGCGTAGGCGGCGTTGTAACAGGCTGGCGCTGGCTTTACCGCTATCAATCACCACTTGGACCGCATCGCGGTACAAATCGTCATCTCCGGCCTCGTCAAAGTCCATCACGACGCCACCCTTGCCGTTCAACTGAACAGGTTGGCTGACCACTTCGTCGTTGTATTGAGGCGGTGATTGCATACGCAGGTGATCAGTAATCTTGTTCACTTCGTCGTCAGTCACCCACGCGCCCTGGATACGGACCGGTTTGCCCATCGATGGCGTAATCAAGAGCATGTCACCTTGTCCCAACAGCTTTTCGGCACCAATCTGGTCGAGGATGGTTCGCGAGTCGACCTGTGAGGCCACCGTAAAGGCAATCCGAGCTGGCACGTTCGCCTTGATCAGACCGGTGATAACATCGACAGATGGACGCTGGGTCGCCAGTACCAAGTGAATACCGACGGCACGGGCTTTTTGGGCGATACGGACAATCAAGGCCTCGACATCGCGGGCGGCGGCCATCATCAGGTCAGCCAACTCGTCGATGACAATCACGATGTATGGCATGGCGCCGTCTTTGTGCTGTTGAGGATTGCCCTCTTCGTCAGTGACGGTGACTTTTTTGCCACCAGATTGAATCATTTTGTTGTACGATGCGATGTCACGAATCTTGTGTTCGGCCAGCAGACTGTAACGGCGCTCCATCTCATTGACGGCCCATTTGAGGGCGCTAATGGTCTTCTCTGGCTCGGTAATGACTGGGGTAATCAGGTGAGGAATGTCCTCGTACGGCGCCATTTCGACCTGCTTTGGGTCGACCAAAATCAGCTTCATTTCACTCGGGCTATTGCGATACAGCAAGCTGGTCAACAGGGTGTTAATCATTACCGACTTACCCGACCCGGTTTGACCGGCGATCAAAAGGTGCGGCATCTTGTTCAGCTCGCCGATGACGGCTTGTCCAGAAATGTCCTTACCAATCGAGAACGGCAACGGTTCGTGGCTCGCATTCCACTGCGGGCTCGTCATAATCGAGTGGAGGCGGACGTCAGCAGCCCGTTTGTTCGGTACTTCGATACCAACAGCACGTTTACCAGGGATCGGTGCTTCAATACGCAGACTCTGCGCCTCAAGGTTCAGGGCGATGTTGGCTTCCAGCTGGGTAATGCGCGTCAGTTTGACACCGCTCGGTGGACGCAGCGTGTACTGCGTGACTTTCGGCCCAATGTTGGCGCCTTCCATGTCGACTTCGATGTTGAATTCTTGCAAGGTTTCTTTGATGACTTGAGCGTTGTGCTGGACATCACCGGCATCGGCTGGCGACTGCTTTTTCTCGAGTAAATCGATGCTCGGCGCTTTCCAGTTCGGGTCGCTAATCGCCATCAGGGCAGACTTTTCTTCAGCGGCTTTGTCACGAGGCACGGAATCTTTGAAGGTTGAGCGACGAGCGCCCTTTTTGCCATCCAATTCGTCCATGGTTGGCACCCCGGCATCGACTTTGAAATCAGCCATCTTGCCTTTTGGAGAATCAACAGCCGCGGCACTGCGCATTTTTTCAGCGTTCTCTTCTTGCTCGCTATTGTCACGGCGCATCATTTCCCACAATTTTTGGAAAATAGTGATTGGTGAGACGCGAATGATAAAGAGCGCGGTGATTAGAATCAACAAAATATAGATAAAGGCCGCGACGCCAGGTTCAACCAGCAGTAATAAGCCGCTGTTCAGCGTGTCGCC
>JAUIDL010000082.1 GCA_030428585.1 bacterium
CATTCGGCAATTTATCGACGAGCCCGCGAACTTGCACTGCAATCAACCCACGTCTTATTCGTCTCGCAGTATTGTCCATCGGGCAGGCTGGCGCAAGCACTCCGAAAGACCGACCACGATATCTATTTCAACCAGCCCGAGCGCTCACCGTTACTCAACCGTTTTTTGATTCGAATGAACATGGTACTGACTGGTTTTCGATCAGCCTACCAGCGCAAAAAATATCTTCACGCCAAGTACCTCATCTTTACCCTCAAGGACGGAACTAAGGTAGCCATGACCGGCTCGCACAACTTTGCTTACGCCGGTGTCTTATTTGGCACCCGCGAAGTTGCCCTCGAAACAAAAGATCCAGCCGTCATAACTCAGCTGGAAACTTTTACTAAAAAGAAAATTGTCTAATCTTTTTTGTTATCCAAGTATTCGCGAATCGATAAGGCAGCAGTTGCACCTTCGCCAACCGCGCTGGCAATTTGCATCGTTGCGCCACTGCGCACATCACCACTAGCGAACACGCCAGGCAAATTCGTTTGCAAGTGGGCATCAGTCTTGATTAGACCAACCTCATCGAGTTCAATACCAGAATCCTTCAAGAAATCAGTATTCGGCAGTAGTCCAACGAATACGAATACACCATCGGTTTCAATCGAATGAGATTCACCGTTTTCGGTGACCGTCACGCTCGACACACGACCGTCCGTGGCGACGATTTCATCAGTCGACGTGTTCAGGTGAAGTGTCACTTGTCCAGAATCAACAAACTTTTGCATGTCATGTTGCAAGACTTCGCTGGCGCGAACGTCGCTGCGGATTAAGATATCGATGTGGGTTGCATAGCGGGTCAAAAACAGCGCCTCTTGGTAAGCTGAGTTACCGCCACCGACAACGACTAGTCGTTTGTCTCGGTAAAATGCTCCGTCACAGGTCGCGCAGTAATGGACACCGCGGCCGTAGAACTCTTTTTCACCTGGCACGCCGATCTTCTTGTAATCACTACCCGTTGCAATCAAAACAGTTTTTGCCTGGACGTCTTCGCCGTCAACGGTCACGACGTTCAGTCCGTTTTCTTGGCGAATGCCCGAGACGTCACCGAATTCGATTTGTGCGCCGAATCGTTCAGCCTGTTTTTCCAAGTGTTCAGCTAACTTCAGACCTTCGACACCATCTTCAAAGCCTGGGTAGTTATCAACCACATCGGTAATTGCCGCGAGTCCACCGACGACACTTTTTTCATAAAGTACCGTATCAATGTCTTCACGAGTGGTATAAATTGCTGCTGCCAGTGCACTCGGTCCTGCACCAATCATTACTACGTCACGTACTGTCTCTGCCATATATCTCCCTTAACTCTGTCTGTCTACTATATTATGTATAGTATATCACTTATGCTTCTTCTACTTCAACACCATGGATAATCACAATGAATCGAAGCGGTGCGTTTGCTGGAATAACAGCCGATTCTTGTGCGCCATAGGCTTGGTCGGATGGAATTGTTAACTCAACCACACTGCCGACTTTTTGCCCCGTCAAGCCTTCGGTCCAGCCTTCGATCACCTGTTGCAGCGAAAAGGTAGCCGGCATATCATCAGCGTCTTTTTTGTTCGTGCTGTCAAAAATTGTTCCGTCGCTCAGCCAACCAAAGTAGCTGGCGTTGATGGTATCGGTCGCTTTTAACTCCTGACCGTTGCCCTCTTTCAGAACAGCAACCTTTAGATCCAGTGCCTCATCTTGATTCCAAGGATCAGCCGAATAGCCGTCGAGTGGTTCGGAATTCTCAGCATTTTGCTTTTGCTGTTCGGCGACTTGTTTTTGATACTCTTCGAGCTGCTTCTCGTAGTCAGCTTGCTGGCGTTCCTGCTCGGTCATTTGGTTCTCATTCGCAAGAACTATCATAAAGAATGAACCAATTGTCCCGACGGTTAGAATAATCGTAATAATCCAAATACCAATTCGTTGTGCGCGTTTTTTCGCCATCTATACTACCTTTCCGTCTATTGCGGTCGTTACTTGTTCTGTCACTTCATTCATCATTGCGGTCACCTCGTCTCCTGTCAACGTGCGGTCGTTAGGAGCGAAAATCAATCGTAGCGTCGTGTTCTTTGTTGCACTCGACTCAGCTTGATAAATGTTCAAAGGCGTCACACTGACCTGAACCGATTGGTCCGTCGGCAGCGCTTCTATCACCGCTTGGTATAGCGTCGTATACGTCGTTTGGGCGTCGGTCTGGAAACTGACGTCACGCGTCACTGTTGGGAAAC
>JAUIDL010000018.1 GCA_030428585.1 bacterium
GATTGCCTCTACCTCGGCCGATACGATTTATAAAAATAATACCAGTAATACGACTGCTTGGTCACTCCAAACGGTGCAGCTACCGGTGATTTTTGCTGGAGTAAAAGTCTATGACGGTGCCTTGTGGGATTATAAACCAATCAAAGTATGGAGTGGGAGCCAATGGGTGGCAAAACCTACTCTAAAAATTTGGGACGGTTCAACCTGGGAAATAAAGGGTTAATCTGGCAATCAAACCAGGCAATAATTGCTTGATTGAACCGCTTCTGTTTAAATAGGTTTAGTATGGGGAGCATAAAAACACAAATCGATACCCTGATGAAACAAGAGATGGACCGCCGTGATTTCTTAAAGTATAGCGGCAGTGTCCTTTTGGCTTTCTTGGGTATATCAGGAATTATTAAAGTGTTGCTCTCATCTGCGGGGACGCCAAAAGATATGTCCTCATCAGCTAATAACCGATACGGAACTTCTCGGTACGGTAAATAAGTTACAATATTTCTGAAATAACTCGAACTGGCTTGTTATTATGAGCCGCAACTTTTTGTGCGATTCGTATTTGGCGTTCAGCTTCAATCCGTTTCCGGAGATCGCTAATTGACTCAAGGTGAGATTCTCGAAATTCCATTGCAAAACCTCTCGTCTGAGCAGGTTGGTTCTCGACAGTTTGAGTAGCGGTTGCCTGTTGGACGTATTCAGCCACAAGCTCGTCACTAATTTGGATGTCTTGATAGACTGTGGCTGCCTGCTTTGATTTCGCTGTCAGCTTGTGT
Organism: bacterium; assembly: GCA_030428585.1. Lineage (GTDB taxonomy): Bacteria > Patescibacteriota > Saccharimonadia > Saccharimonadales > Saccharimonadaceae > Microsaccharimonas. The sequence continues at coordinate 774 of JAUIDL010000018.1, forward strand.
CGGATAATCACCGCCAGGATAGCGATGTTGTAGAGCACAATGATTGGCAGAGAAATAAACAAGCTCGTAGTAATATCAAGCGCAAACGGCATCAACAAGCTAACGACCAACGCACCAAGAATCACCCATCGCTCTGCTTTGAAGAGTGAGAGGGGCTTGAGAGGTGAGATGTGATCAACAACCAGCAATAGAAGTGGTAACTGGAAGGTGACCATAAAGATAACGATAACGTTGGTGACCAATCCTAAATAGCTGTCAGCGCTAATGAGTGCTGACAATCCTTCTACTTGAAAGCCATTGAAAAAGTGAAGTGCACTCGGGAGGATAAGGTAAAATCCAAATGCCGCACCAGCCAGCGCAAGCAATGTCGAACAGACCGTAATAATAAATATTTTTGATGAACGGAAAGACTCTTTGACAGCTGGGCGGATGAATGATGCCAGATGGTAGACGAATACAGGCAAGGCAAAGCCGATCGCCATCATGGCCGAAACTTTAATAATAAATTCAAAACTACCCGCTGGTGAACTGTAGTAAAGCGACGCACCGAGTGGTTTGGTCAACCACTGGACGATGGTGGTGAACATCAGGTAGCCAATCGTACCACCGATAATAAATGCCCCAAGAATAAACAAAGACCGATACTTAAGTTCATTGATGTGCGTCATCAATGTTGGTTGAGTCGTCGCTATGCTTTTACTGCCCACGATACCTCACGCGTAATTGTTACGATTTCTTTTTTTCGTCTTTGTCGTCAGTTTTCTTGTCATCGTCATCTTTAAAGCCTTTTTTTAGCTCTTTTGCAGACTGACCGATGCCACGTGCAAGTTCAGGCAACTTCTTTGCGCCAACGAATAACAACACAATAACCAGGACGATGAGCAGAATAATTTCTATTTTTCCGAGTGACATACACCTCTCCTTTTATCTACACCATAAGTGTATTGCAAAAGGGAGTATTATGCAATTGTTCAAAGGGAAGTTTCATTAAAGTCAACTACAGTAATGAGGTATACTAACGGCGGTATGATGTTCAAGATAGTGAGTACAGGATTGGTGATGGCGGTGCTGAGTCTAGCGATAGGCCCTGCGACGACAGTTGCGGCAGTAGAGAAAACTATTAGCATATCGCCCTTACGCAATGAGATAATCGTTGATCCTGGACAAGTAAGGAGTGGGGTTTTAACACTCACAAACAGTAGTGAAGAAGAAATTAGTCTGACGCTCCGTGCCGAATCATTTTCGGTAATTAATCAGCAGTACGACTATGAATTTAATAGCGTTAAGCCAGAGGTAGCTTGGGTGTCATTTGATGATCCGATACTCAAGATACCGTACCGTTGACGGCTGAGCCTGGTGGGTACTATATATCCCTTTTTGCAACTGTTGTACCGAGTAATTCTCAAGATTCGATTGTGCCAGTTGAAAGCATCGGCTCGCTGGTGTACATAGCAGTTTCTGGAGAATTAACGAAGTACGGAGAAGTTTTAAACCTTAGCAGTCCTGCACTTGTCTTTAATGATACAACCTGGAGTGCATCAGTGAATAACTTAGGTAATGTGCATTTTCGATCACAATTTTCAGCAACGGTCCAAAATATTCTAGGGGAGGATATTCTCGAGCAAGATGACACTGCATTGATTTTGCCTAATTCAGTCCGTTTGTTACAGCCCGCTTTGCCAGTCCCTGAACTTTCAGGGCTGTATAAGGTACGGTACAACATTAGCCTTGGTGATGGTCAGCCATACTCCACTGAACGGTGGTTTCTCGTGGCACATCCTGTGCAAGTGCTATTGGTGATCGTTATCTTTTGGCTACTCGTCTTGTTGCTACCTAAAAGAAAACGCTAATTCGTATGGGGCACTGCAGTATAGACGATATTAGAAGTATAAAAACCAGCGGCGGTCGCATTGTCGACATTTGCTCCATAAGTTACCGTCGTCACGTCACCAGTTGTATCTGGCGCTGTGGTCGAACGAATTAGGACGTCATCTGTCGTCAGGCCGGCATAGTCTGAACTGGCGTCAAGGTTATAACCCCAAGTGTTCACTACGAGGCTGCCTGGAATGACGTGTGCTGAAGCGGGCAGTGTGTTTGATCCGTTCACCATATCTGAACTGGTCAAGCCACGAATGTATAGTCTATAGCCGTTGACGTCAGATGTTGTCACAGTGACCGTTCCTGACGCACTAGTTGAAGTAGGGCCGCCGGTTGGAGTAAGGTTCATTGATACATCACCGCTAGTCGAAATCGATAATTGCGTTTCTCCTCCGTAGGGAACATTTGCATCGTAGACTCCAGCCCCGTAAGGAGCAGCTTCTGCAGGCGTGAAAATCATAAATGTGGTTGCAACGATAAATAATAATGCTAGAATAAGCTTAAACGTCATATAAACACTGTACACAAGTTGACAGAAATAATACAGACAAGAGGGAACTCAATGATAAAAAAACTACTAGAAAAAATAACCGCTGCCACAGCGATTTTTGCATTTGTCGTCAGTAGCTATAGCGTGCCTGTTTCTGCTGCCCAAATTACTGACAGGTCTGTCACGATTGGCAGTTCGGTAGCAAGCGCCGAGACTGATTATAGCTTTACCTTTACGGTGCCAACGACAGGTACCGCCATTCAATCAGTCGAGTTCGAAGCTTGTACGACCGCATCTGGCGCCTGTACAACACCAACTGGATTTAATACAGGTACACCAACCCTTGCTTCACAGCCAACTGGCTTAGGTGCAGCTTCAGGATGGACGATCAATACAGCAGCAGCTGGATCTTTGCGTATAACTCACTTAACTAACACGACGAACCCATCTGGTAGCCAGACGGTCGTTTTTGATAACGTGATTAACCCGAGTGCAACCAACGCAACCTACTTCTTCCGAACTACGACCTACTCTGATGCTGCATGGACAACTGCTATTGATACAGGGACCAACGCGACATCGACAGCTGGTGAAGCCACAGTGACAGCGTCAGTCGATGAAACACTGACCTTTACAATGGCGGCAACCACCGTGCCACTTGGCGTTCTCTCAACCAGTTCAACTGGGACAGGTACTTCAAACATGACGGCGGCAACCAATGCTCAGTCAGGCTATGCCATTACCGTGAACGGTTCAACCCTCCAATCAACTGGGGGCGGAACAATTGATGCTATTACTGCGGGTAGCGGTAGTGCATCGACAACAGACTCTTCTCAGTTCGGTATTAACTTGATGTCTAACAGCACACCGACAGTCGGAACTGCCACCTCTGGTAGTGGTTCGGGCGCCCCGCAGACAGGCTATGATACCGCTGATACATTCAAATATGTTACTGGAGATATTGTCGCGGCCGCATCGAATGCAACCAACTCAAACACGTACACTGTCAGTTATATCGCAAACATTAATGGTACAACACCAGCAGGTTCATATACAACAATATTAAACTATATAGCAACGGCGAACTTCTAATATGAAAAAAATATCACACATCAAATCATCAAAAATTATTGCAGCAGCATTGTTTATCGTAGGCGCAGTCATCGCTCCGTTATCCTTTGCTGAACCAACCCACGCAGCTCAGATTACTGGTCGTGACGTGACATTAAGCTCATCGGTGGGCGGAGATACTGGGGTAACCTATACACTTTCAACCGATGCATTACCTACTTCGACAGCTGTTCAGTCACTCAAGATTCAATTCTGTGTCTCGATTGATAGCTGTGGATCATTATCAGGGTTCTCTAGCTCAAGCTCAACCCTCTCGAGCCAACCGACTGGTCTTGGAGCAGGGGCTGGTTGGACAGTTGATACGACAGTGGCCAATGAACTCCGAATCGCCAATGCTGCTAACGTCACTGCGCCTTCAGGTGCTGTATCGGTGACCTGGGACGGAGTCGATAACCCAACTGCCACCAATACAACCTTCTACGGCATCATTACGACTTACTCTGACTCAGCTTGGACGACTGCTATTGACAGCGGGTCTGTGGCATTGAGTACTTCTGAGTCAATCCAGGTTGCGCTAACCATCGATGAAACTCTGACATTCTGTACTGGCACAAGCATTACTGGTGAGAACTGTGGAACAGTCTCAGGGACGACGGTCGACTTAGGGTCAGGTTCACCTTCAGGGACGTCTACTGGAACTTCGGTCTTTGCCGTATCTACAAACGCTAACACTGGCTATAATGTCACCGTCAATGGGACAACCCTAACCTCAGGATCTGATACGATTGATGCACTTACGTCTAACGCTGGATCATCAGTCGGAACCGAGCAATTTGGTATCAACCTTGTATCGAACAGCACTCCGTCTGTCGGATCAGCAGCAACCGGATCTGGTACTGGTGCGGCCGAGACCAACTACGACACCGCTGATAGCTTTAGATTCACAGATGGCGAGCAAGTAGCATCTGCTGCCGCCGCTACAAATGCAAACGCCTTTACGGTCAGCTATATCGCTAACGTTGCTGGTGTGACTGAACCTGGCTCATACACCACTAACCTGAACTACATTGCTACAGCTAACTTTTAACGGTATTGTCTAGTATGAAGAGAGCTAGCACGCTTGTTGCACTGATTGCATTGGGAATTGGCGCGATCATAAGCATTCAGCCTACGACAGTTCATGCCCAATCAGCAAATGCTGCAGATGGGATGCAGATTAGTCCTGTGATAGCAGAACTCAATGTTGACCCAGGCAAGACCTATATTATTCCGATTACGATTACTAATGTGACCGGTAGTGACCTTACCTTTAATGTCATCGTCAACGATTTTGCCTCAAAAGACGAGACGGGGACACCAAGTATTGACCTTGATTCCCTCATGCCAAGCACCGCCTCTATCCAGTCATGGGTGACGCCGATTAGTCCGTTTAACATTTTGGCACGTCAGCCACAGACGATTGAGGCTGAGCTGGTTGTGCCATCTAATGCTAAACCAGGCGGACACTATGGAGTGATTCGCTTTAGTGGTCGACCGACAGGTATCGATACGACGGGAGTGAGCTTGTCGGCGAGTGCCGGGACTCTCGTGTTGGTACGTGTGTCAGGGGACGTTCAAGAGTCCCTCGATCTTTTAGAGTTCTATACTTCGCAGGATGACACCCAGTCTAGTTTATTTGCACGCGGCCCAATAAAATTCGTGACTCGTTTTCAGAATGAAGGCAATGTACACGTCAAACCAGTTGGACAAATTGAAGTGCGAGATATGTTCAACAACACTGTTGATACCTTGGCTATCAACGAGACAAAGGGCAACATTCTGCCTGATAGCATTCGTCGATTTGACACTGTCTTAGAAAAAGAATGGATGTTTGGTAGGTATACAGCAGACATTGCCGTTTCCTACGGGACAGCAGGCCAGGCAATTGTGCGCACTATCGCATTTTGGGTGATTCCATGGCGTCTGATCATCGGTATCGTTATTGCCATCGCAACAATCGTATTTATACTGATTACCGTCATGAAGCGCTATAATAAGTACATAGTTAATAAGGCGCTCCATGGTAAAGATGGCACAAAAAAGAAGTCGAAAAAATAGTCGTAAGAAGACGAAGAAAACTCCTGTTCACGGGCATATCGTTAATAGTTTGTTGCAGGTAGCTGCGCACAAGCATACCGGAAAGAAACTTCATCATTCACATACCTCATACGGTGGTCTCGTGCTGTTTATGCTACTTGCCGGTGCGGTACTCTTGTTGAGTATGGGGAGCCTCAATGCCTTGGGTGTGACGTCAAGTGGCAACGTCAATGTTTCTTTAACGGTACCATCTGAACCACCAAGTGTTGGCGCACAGATCGTCAATCCTCAAAATGGGGATACAGTCACTAACGACACAATTAATGTGAGCGGGACTTGCCCAGAGGGTACGACTGTTGTTATCTATCGCAATGGTATTTTTGCTGCCTCGTCCATGTGTAGTACTGAAGGCCAATTCTTAGCAACAGTACAACTGCGAGCCGGCGACAATCTCTTACAGGCACAAAATTATGACTCACTTGATCAGGCTGGACCTGCCACCCCTACAGTTCTGGTGCGATTCGATGCAGTACTTGTTGACGGTATACCCGATTCGCAATCACAAGAAAGTATTGTCGTTGTTGATATACCAGAACCAGTACCGACGAGTGAACTAGATTTATCTGAGCTGACATGTAATACCATTGGGCTTGGACACCAATCGGTTGACGCTCTTTTACTAGAGGTCGGATGTGTCACTCGACAAGTCTATACCGGAGAAGTGTTTAATTTACCGGTATATATTAGTGGCGGTGAACCACCCTATGCCTTGTCTATATCGTGGGATGATACGAATCAAAATAGTCTTTACACGGTCACTGAACAGGGTCGTATGTCCTTTAGCAATATCTATGATCGATGGAAGACCTACACGCTTAGGCTGAACATTGCGGATAGTAAGGGACGCACGTATGCAACACAAGTTGTTGTTCAGGTTATTGATGCTACTGCGGCTGCTGCAGGCAATGGCAACAGCTTGACGCCATACGTACCTGTAACCTTGCAGAAGCTTTGGCTCGAGGCCTCCGTTCCAACCTATATTGCTGTTTCGACGCTCGTCCTTGGTTTTTGGGTAGGAGACATCTTCCAGAGAGTATTTGGTATCAAAAAGATGATTCATCCTCGAAAAACGAAATAAGCGTACGGCTTCATGAGTCGCCAAGTTGTATAATAAAACTATGACAAAACCCGAAAACACGTCCTCAATTGAACAAGCCACTAACAGAACTTGGGATGATTGGGTAAATGAACTGGACGACAGCGGAGCTCGAGAGATGACGCACAAACAACTCGCCAGCAAGCTATACGATCAACTGGAAGGTAAAATAGACAAGCATACCTGGTGGGCACAGAGTATAACGGTTGCCTATGAGCAACATATCGGAAAGCGCATCCCTGGGCAGCTCGTCAATGGATTGTTCGAGATTGCCGTTTCAAAAATTATCACTACCACCAGGGGTGATTTATTTGCAAAAGTTATAAAATGGTTCGAATCGAAGCCGACGTTACACGATCAGGAGCCGCTCAAACCTCGTACCTCTGAAACACCAAAGCGGAGTACCTGGCGAGCAGACTTTGCTGATGGTAGTAAATTTTCTGCAACCGTGGAAGGTGTGGGCGAAAAGTCCAAGTTGGTGCTTGCCCACACGGCAATTCCTACAAAATCTGAAGCTGATGCATGGAAGTTATTCTGGGCCAGTGTTGCCGAGGAATTATCAGAAACTTAAACCAGCAGGTTATTCTTGGGAGTGTAGACCAAAGATATTTCCTTCGGTGTCTTTACACAAACTAATGAAGCCAAACTCGCCGATTGATTGTTTTGGTCGGATAACCTGACCACCAGCGCCGGCGACGCGTGACTCTTCAACCGCGCAGTCTTTGACGGCAAAGTAGACGATTGTGCCACCAGAGCTAGGACCAAATCCATCCATCTTGACGAGCGCGCCTGGTGCCCCGTACTTTTGCATAGGATCCTCGTCCATTGGGAAACTCATCATTTGCATGCCACTTTCAGCTGGGTCACTCATGCTTTCGAGTTTGTATTCGAGAACTGTTTGATAGAACGCAACCGCTCGTTCCATATTATCGACGTAAATTTCGAACCACCCTACTACGTTGTATTCTGGCATATACCTATCCTCGTAATCTAGTTATTTATACTTCTTTTTATACTCCTATAGAAAAGTCTTCACCTGCTCGTACGGTATACTACAGACATGTATCCTATTATCACTTCCACCGCCAACGAAACCGTCAAATATCTTCGTCGCCTCGCCACCAGTGCAAAAGCTCGCCGTGAAACCGGGCGATACTTCGCCGAAGGCGTGCATGTGGTGCGCAGTTTCCTTTCGACCGGTGCAGTTCCTGACTTGTTTGTGACGGCCGAGTCGGCGCAGGCAAATGATGAAGTGGCACAGTTGGTTGCCGAGCTTACTGAACACGAGGTGCGGCAGGCAAGCGTGTCTGACGATATCTTTACGTCACTGACGACGATCCATGCGTCGGTCGGTATCGCGATGGTCTTTACACGGCCAACAGTGCCGTTGACGCAACCACTAACGAATGACGCCGTGTTACTCGAGGACGTGCAAGATCCGGGTAATCTGGGAACAATGCTCCGGACGATTGCCGCAGTGGGTATTTCGACGGTAATCTTGTCATCCTCTTCAGCCTCACCATGGTCGCCGAAGGCGCTTCGAGCCGGTATGGGTGCGCAGTTTAGCTTAGAAATATACGAGGACCAGGATTTGGCGCACTTGGTGGAGACGGCGACAGTGCCGAGTTTTGTGACGACGTTAGTCGGCGAGAGCGTTTCGCTATATGAGGCAGATCTACGCCAACCAGCCGTATGGATTTTTGGCAACGAAGGGCAGGGCGTGAGCCAGGAGTTGGTCGAGCGGGCAACGACACGGGTTATCATCCCCCAGGCTCAGACGGCGGTTGAATCGTTGAATGTCTCGGCGGCCACGGCTGTGTGTTTGTACGAGCAGCTGCGACAACGCCGGACATAGTATACTAAAAACATGAGCGATACTCAGCCAGAAGTCTTTCCGACTCCAGAGCATGTGACTGAAAAGAGTCAACTTCGGGCTGAAGACTATGTGGGCGCACCAGAGAAATTATTAGAAGACCTGCGTGAAAAAGGTGCGATGACATTTGATGCTTTTGCGAGCGGGATGTTTCCGGCTAGCGAACTGACGCCTGAAATGGCGGAGCAAACGGGGATGGATTTGGCGTGGTTTCGCGACAATGCGCATGTCGCCAATGCCTTGTACGAATCGGACGAACCGGCGGAACACGCCATGGGGGTTCTTCTTTTTCTTGGCCTATATTGGTGCTGCGATTTATTTCATTTCAACGTCAAGCGGTAGCTTTTGGGAGGTGATTCTTGGTTTGTTGCAGGCGGCTGTCTGGCCAGTTTACGTGATTTATCACGTACTTGTGTTACTTGGCGCGTAGCGTATTTATGCAACAGATAGACCCCCTGTTCATGCTTCAGCCATCGATGATTACCGAGGCTGGTATCGGGTGTTTCGCCGTGCATCCTATTGCTGCTGGCGCGCGGGTGATCGCACCAAATCCAACCGGACCGAACCGGCATCTAGAGCTTGATGAGATACCACTTTCGCATCTCAAATATTGTCCGTTGATGGAGTCGGGCAAATATCTCGCGCCAGCAGATTTTAATCACATGTCGCCATTTTGGTACATCAATCACGACCGCGACCCCAATATTCGCGCCGAAGCGTGGCGGCTCTTTGCTGCGCGAGATATTGCCGCTGGGGAAGAGCTAACCCTTTACTACCCGGACCTGTTGACCCACCCGATGAACGCTCGCTGGGTCGTGCCCGAGTTGCACGTTTAGGCTCAGTCCCATCCGAGGCGCATTTGTCGGAGAGATACGGCGAGTCTTTTCTCTTGAGCTGGTGCTGCCCAGTGGCGTGGTCGTAGTTTGCCGCTAGGGTGACCATAGCCGCGCATAACAGCGAGACTTCCGGGTCGAAGGGGGATTTCATACGTTTCACCATCGTCCGACTCGACGATGAAGTTTTGGCGACCGGCAACAGTGACGACAGCGACAAAGCCGACCGCAGAGCTGTAGTCACGGTGTGGACCAATGTGATCACCAAATTCATACCGGATACCGGCAATTTCATTGGGGCGCCAGCTATGTTGTGTACCATCCTCCAGGTAGTTGTCGATGGCATGGGCGGCGGCATTGACCCCCGTAGGGGCACTCGGTATACCCGGTAGTGTCGGAGAGCCATTTGGCCGATGATAGGTGAAATAGGCCAGAGCGTGATGCCGTTCGACTTTTGCGTTCGGTGTGCCGGCGTCGGTGACGTAATTGACGGTTGGTGATGAGAGATCGCGGGCTGCACGAGTGATGACTTCAGGTGCTAAAAAGTCGTGCACGATACAGGCGCCGTGTTCCGAGATGGTCGAAAGGACTTCAGGTGATGTTGTGGTCGAACGACCAAATTCGATTGACGAAAGAGTATTCATACTAAAAAGCTCCAAAATTATATAGTTGGAGCGACGGCATCGAAAGAGGGTAAAGCGTCGCTAAGAGACGCGACAACAGGCGAAGCCAGACCAGGTACAGATATGTTTGTTGTGTAGCATTGTCAGACTCCTCCTTTTCTATTCGTAGTGTAGCCTAGTTGCAGGCGGCTGACTAGACGTATTGATGACGATTGTGCTGGATTTATTCTCTGTTTGTGGTATGCTAGTAGGAAGCAAGTGGTTACTCTTACCTCTCCGTTGCCAGTTTAGTCCTTTGTGCTAATCTTCACCGCGAGCAGAATGAATGAAAACGCGAGCGAAGAAGCACATAATGAAAGGATAACAATTATGGCAATCAAACTATTTGTTGGAAGTCTCGCATACAGCGTTAACGACCAAGAACTAAACGACTTTTTCTCAACAGTGGGAACAGTCGAAAGCGCAGTGGTCATCATGGACCGCGAAACTAACCGCTCAAAGGGCTTTGGCTTTGTTGAGATGTCTAGCGACGAAGAAGCGAAACAAGCAATTGAAAGCTTGAACGGTAAGGACCTTGGTGGTCGTACTGTTATCGTCAACGAAGCTCGTCCACGCGAAGAGCGATCTGACCGCCGACCAAGCAACGGTGGTGGCCGTTCATCTTTCGGTGGTAGCAGCTTCCGCCAACGCTAAAGCGCTCTACTGAATAAGCAAAATAGCCTCCGAGTCTCGGAGG
>JAUIDL010000019.1 GCA_030428585.1 bacterium
CACCGATGGAGATGGCGCCGGAGACGACAACGAGGGTGACCCCACAGGAGGTAGTGGTTGGGACTAGTCCCCACCAGCCAACCCTGGGTCACTCAGCGTGGGCACGGCGGATATCCGCCGTGCCCACGTACGCAACTCATCACTCGTTTCGTTTGAGACGTGCGCTAATAATTGTAATGATCCGATTTGGAAACTGTTAACAACCCGGCAACACGTTTTCATAAATAATAACGATCGATTCCCCTGCGAGATGAATCGATTATTAAGGAGAAGAAACTATGGGAAAGCTTCGCGCTCTCATTCGACGTTCTCCTAAGCGCTTTGTTGCTGTTGTTACTATGGTTGCTGTTGCAATCGTAGTACCTGCGACTCTGCTTGCTTGGGGCCCAGACCGTCAAACGTTTACTACAGCACATCCTGCTGACTACATTACGTTCAACTCTATTACCGACAACCCGGCACATGGTGACGAACGTAATTTCATGCAAGTTCGTGAAGCAACTGCTTCAAACACGACTTACGCCGACTCTATCAGCTTGAATGCTGGTAAAGAGTACGTGGTGTACATGTACTACCACAACAACGCCGCAGCCAACCTCAACCTGGTTGCCACTGGCACCTATGCTAAGACTGAAATCCCAGCTGTCGTACCAAATGGTAGCAACGGGACCAAAGCAGTTGGCTACATTGGCGCTTCAAACGCAAAACCTACCCAAGTCTGGGACGACATTAGCTTCAAGAACAACACTGGTGCTGACATTGCACTACGTTTTGTTCCTGGCTCTGCTACTATCCACAGCCTTGGTAGCGTTAACGGCAAAACTATGGCCGACTCGATTGCAACCACCGGTGCACCCCTGGGCTACAATGCTCTTGATGGTAAGGTGCCTGGTTGTAACGAATACGCTGGCTATGTCACCTTCCGTGTCAAAGCCGACCAACCAGACTTCACTGTCGCCAAGACCGTCCGAGTCGCTGGCACTAGTGGCTGGAACGAATCTGTCGCCGCTAAAGATGGCGATACTGTTGAATACCAGATTGCATACAAGAACACTGGAACAACAAAGCAAAACGATGTCATCGTACAAGACAAATTGCCAAACGGCATTGACTATGTACCTGGCTCAACCTACCTGTTGAACTCGACCTACCCTAACGGCGAAAAAATGAGCGACAAGCTTGTTAGTAGCACGGGTATGAACATTGGTAACTATTCACCTGGCGCTGCCGGTTACCTGAAGTTTAGCGCGAAAGTAAATATTGATGACCTTGAGTGTGGCGAAAACACTCTCAAGAACGTCGCTTTTGTTTACACAGCTAACGGTAACAAGCACGATGGTGCAAATGTCACCACTAAGACCGAGTGTCCACCTGAGGTGAAGAAGATTAAGGTCTGTGACCTAGAAACGAAGGAAATCGTTACTATCAACGAAGAAGACTTCGACAGTAGCAAGTATTCTAAGAACCTTGCTGACTGTGACGAAGTAGTCAAAAAGATCAAAGTTTGTGACCTCAAAACCAAGCAAATTGTCACTATCAACGAAGAAGACTTCGACAGTAGCAAGTATTCTAAGAACCTTGCTGACTGTGACGAAGTAGTCAAAAAGATCAAAGTTTGTGAGCTAAAGACGAAGGAAATCGTTACTATTAACGAAGCTGACTTCGACAGCAGCAAGTACTCAAAAGATCTGTCTGACTGTGACACCCCAGAAACACCACCAGAGCTACCAACAACCGGTATCGCTGAAAACGTTGTTGCCGTTATTGGCCTTGGCGCCCTGATTGCCAGCATTGCTTACTACATTGCTAGCCGTCGTGCCCTTGTCTAATCCGAGTCTGACCGCTCCCCTCACATAACTGAAGCGATTCAGACCAAAGCACCCCCGTCTAAAAACGGGGGTGCTTTTTTGGTATAATAAAAACAGTATGGCGAACAAACCGAAAAAGAAGCGGAACAAACAATATACCGGCGTCGATGCTGCGATACAACGACCGACAGTGACGCGTATTTCCGCAGCCAATCGTTCAAAGGTCGGTCAATGGTGGCACGAACGAAAACAATTTTTGAAACCAATCCTGATTACGACCGCAATTGTCTTAGCTGTCGTGTGGCTGATTATCGAGCTTGTCCGTATCGCTAGCAACGCGTAGCTTTGCGAGTGGCAGACGAAAACCAAACGTACTTCCCTTGCCTTCTTTGGACTCAAAAATCATTGATCCACCGTGGGCAACAACAACTTTCTTTGCCAAGAACAAGCCGACGCCAGTTCCATCTGGGCGTTGCTTGCGAGCATTACTCGCTCGGAAGAACTTCGTAAACAGTTCGTCCTGTTGGTCAGCTGGCACACCAATGCCTGAATCCTTGACGGTAAACTCGATGGTATCGTGAGTCTTTTTCAAGCTCACTTTAATTGATGAGTCTTCGCGTGAGTAATAAATCGCGTTGTCCGAAAAGTTCATCACCACCTGTTGAATCTTGTTCTCATCTAAATCAAGCAGCGGGAAATGAGCCGGTTTCTTATATTCAAATTTCAGACCACGGGCGGCGGCATTTGGTTCGAGGGCTTCGATTTCTTGTCCGACTAATTTCGCCAGGTTGACTGGGTGTTTTTCCAAGGTAAACTTACCTGTCTGCAACCGAGACACGTTCAAAAAGTCACCAATCAAACGGACCATACGTTCGCTACTGACAAATGCCTCTCGAAGCAGGTGTTTTTGCTCAGGTGATATTTTTCCGGCATCACCCTCCATCAGCATGCTAATATATCCTTTAATACTAGTTAACGGCGTACGAAGTTGGTGACTGGCCATACTAATGAATTCATCCTTTGCCTCGTCGAGTCGTTGCAGCTGCGCGTTACTCGCCCGCAATTCTTTGGTTGCAGCATCGATGCGCTGTTCCAGGTTGGCGTTCAGGTCACGGACAGCTTGGACCGATAAAGCGTTTTGAATCGCAATTGTCAGCTCGTCAAGCACGGTTGTCATAACTCGAAGATCACGTTTAGTGTAACTCGCGACTCGATGGTCACCAAGGCACAACAAGCCTATAAACTTTTCACCTTGCATCAAAGCAAAGACAAGTTCAATCCGATGACTCGCGAGCATCCGGTGCATCGTCACCTTATTCTGTAATTGTGACGCTTGGATGACTCGTCTCTCTTGACCAAGAAAAGCCTCGATGTGTACGGCATCAGCGATTGGCAATTTCGCATGCTTCTCAGTTCCCGCAACAATCGGCTGACCACTCTTGCCGTGAAGCACGAAGAAGACTTGATCACTCTTGAACGTAGTCGACATGTAGCGAGAAATTTGACGAAGTAGATTTCGTAAATCGGTTGTTGAAACAATGATGCGGTTTAATTCCGCAAAGAACTCGTCACTAACATAGCTACCACGGTAAAAGATTCTGTTTGTGATTCGGTCAAAGAACTGTCGTACTGGCTGAAACACCAACGCCAATCCAAGAGCAAAGACAATGTTGATAACACTTTGCTCGGACGAACTATTATAGTCAAAGAAGAACGCTGAAATGGCATAGACCAATAGGCCATAAATCACCGCCAGCGTCGCAAGTGAGAGAATATACGCTGTGGCACGAACGGCGTAAAAGCGCACATCGAGGAGTCGCCCGTGGAGAATACTCAGCCCCAAACCGACAACAAAAATAACGACGACTAAAACACCCCAGCCTACTAGTTCTTGACCACCGATCAGCAAAGGCACCAAGGCATTGATAATCAAACCGTACCCACCAGCGATGACGACTGTCGCCAACACCACATTCAATGCCGAACGCTCTAACGTACGACGTTCACTCTTTGCCCGACGAACAACAACCTCTGTAATCAGAACTGCCAGTGAAAATAAAATACCAACGAGATAGACGTAATATCCTCCGCCCCGATCAAGCAATAGTTCATTACCATTACGAGAAACATCGGTAAAAACCTGAAATGTTAACACCGGGACCAACTGGATTGTCACTGCTAACAGCGACAGGTAGACTGGCAAGCTCCGATGTGAATCACGCCGAGTATGCGAGTGAAGGTTGCGAATAAAAATAAAACAACTCCCAATCGCCGCAGTCGGCCACAAAAAAATCAAGGTGTTCCACAACATCAAATCGGTTGCTGCGTTATCAGCAATAAAGATTGAATTCTGCCAGAAAATCAGTGAGACAATTGTTGCAATTAACGACAAACGCAACTTCATCGACACCGAACGTGACAACAATACAACCGACACCATCACCAATGCAACGATGTTCGTCAATATGAGCGGCAAGGCCGAGATAAACATAAGCATAGTATAGCGTATGCGCTACGGTTTGCTAACTAGCTGTTGGAGGAACAGCATCTGCTGCAGCTGGAAGCGGAAGGTCACTTGCAGTAAGGCCGTCAGTCAAACGATTGTCTCGGATAGAACGATCGACTTCCAACCCAACTCCGAGGGCAACAAAACCACCTGCAACCGCATTAACGTACCAAGGATAATCTTGCCCATTCGCATAAAAGTACGCATATGGTGCAGCAAAACTCAGTGCGGTTCCCGCCGCGCCAACCATTCGTGTAGCTCGTTTTTTACCCTTGAAAAACAGTTCCATACTACTAACCTGTGTCACGGCTGTTCCAATATCGATTGCCGCAAATGCCGCTAAATTACCTTCAAACTCCTCAACTGCCGCAACAGGCAAAAAACGCAGCGCTGAATAACCGACAATGCCAGCATAAAAAGCTGTTTTCTTGTTGTGCCATGCTTTTGCAGCAAGGTTTTCAGGCGTCGTTTCGATGCCATTATTATGTAGTTGCTTTACGAGCTTACGTGGCAAGTAGCGCTCGCTTACCCCTTGCATCACATGACTTAACTCGTCGAAATTTTCATCCGAGAATCGACCGGTTTCACCCGCAACAATTGCTCGAACCGTATCAACCGGGTTCATCGCGATTGGCGTTGTTGGATCACCCATATACTGCCGAGGTTCACCAATTTGGGTATATGAGTCAGGCCCAAGTCGCATTTTCAAATAGGTTTCAATTTTTTTATCGACGTTCATTACCCACAGACGATGTCCTTGGTCGAGAGAACGTCGTAATCCAGTCGCATACGTCTGACGAGTCGCATCAAAGGCTTCTCGATGGGAAATGCCCTGTTCACGAGCAATCGCTGCTAACCCGGATAGTTCAACTGCTTGTTCTGGTCGTAATGCAGAGATACGGGTAACATTCGCAACATCAGCCACCGCACGTGCATCGACTGGAAATCTTCGAAGGGTTGGGAGGGACAATAACCCACCTTTCTTTTTATCCGTATGAATTAGCCGCATAGTTGTAGCCTTACCACCGAGCTCAACGACAATCGGCTCCGAGCGTTCAGACGAATCATCTCGATAAATTCCATCACTATCTAATTGGTTAGGTTGAATAAAACCAGCGCGCAAATATCCTTCGGTATGAAGTTCTTGCGCTCGATGGGTATCGTCAGGGGTCGAATAGGGGAAATTTTCGCTGAAAGCAGTCACGTACTTATCATATACTGATTAGAGTAATACACAAGCATAGCCGTAAAGCGTGCTATACTACAATTAATTATGACCAAAATCGCCATCATCGAAGACGACCCAGTAATTAGCCAGATGTACCGCATGAAGTTCGAGACTGACGGCTTCGACGTGCAGCTCGCGAACAACGGTGAACGCGGCGTTGAACTCGTCGAACACTTCTCGCCTGACCTGATTTTGTTAGACCTACAAATGCCAGAAATGGACGGGGCGACGGCGCTGGGTATTATTCGAAAGAACGCTTGGGGCAAAGACACCCCTGTCATTATCTTGACCAACTTGGGTGAAGAAGAAGCACCGAAAGAGATCCGTGCTCTGGGTATTCACAGTTACATTGTCAAAGCTGAGTTAACGCCACGCCAAGTTGTTCAGCGTGTCAAAAGCGCCCTCGGCGAGAAATAATCTTAGACTTTTAATTCACCGGCCGTGTTTCGCGCTGCCGTAATCACATTATCAAACAGCGCCGCAACAGTCAGAGGACCGACGCCACCTTTTTCGGGCGTTATCGTTAGGTCTTGTCGAGTTTCACGAACAGATGGCGCAACATCGCCAACCACGACACCATCTTCAACTGCCGTCCCAGCATCAATCACAACCGCACTCGGCTGTAGCATGTGTTCAGTAATTAGGCCTGGAACACCGGTCGCTGAGACAATCACTTGGGCAGCACGTAATTCAGACTGTAAATCTTCGGTTGTATCATCATAGACAACCACATCGTGGTTGGCCGCTCGCCACAAGGCCGCCAATGGCGCACCGACCAAGCGCCCATTTCCAACAATCGCAATATGTTTTCCTTGTAATGACACGTTATATCCCGCAACCAGCCAATCGATGGCGGTCGCCGTGGCGGTCGTAAAATCACCATGACCACTGAGTCCATCGACATCTTTTTGGGGTGCGATACTAGCCAGAATCTCATCTGTTTGCGCTAGCGGGAGTTGGACGATAATACCATGTACCGTATCATCGTTGTTCAGATCAGCGATTTTTTCCGCAATCTGATCTTGAGGGATATGAAAAATCTCCGTATCAATCAGAATGTCTTCGCCATATTGTTGTTTGACGCGGACATACGTATCAATCACTTGGTTGTCACCAGCCTGAATAATGGCTAGTTTTGGAGCAACCCCCCAGGCCTGTCGCAACCCACGGACCTGTCGAGCCTGACGCTCTTTGATAAAGTCGGCCAGTTCACGGCCATCAAGAAGTTTCATTACGTCTAGCTTAACAAAAACTGGTGCTATAATAAAACCATGAACATATTACACACTCTCGCCCAGTCGTTTCAGTACGATACGTATGGTAACGACGCCTATTATTACACTAACTCAGGTAGTGTCGATGCAGCGACCGCGGCTGCCGCTTTTGCAGGACTAATGGTCTTTACCCTCATCTTGGCGGCTATTAGCTACGTCGTCTACGCACTCCTCCTGTCATTTATCTTCAAAAAAGCCGGTGTCGCCCAGTGGATTGCCTGGGTACCGTTTTATAACACCTGGAAAGTCTTTGAACTTGGTGGCCAACACGGCGCACTCAGCTTGATGCTTTACCTGCCAATCGTCCAGATTGTGGGTATCGTCTTCCTGTTCATTGCGATGTATAACATCGGCCTGAAACTCGGTAAATCAGGTGCTTTTGTGTTGCTCGCTATCTTCCTGCCAATCGTCTGGTTGGTGTGGCTCGCGTTTGATAAATCAACGTGGGATAAAAAAGCCGGCGCACCATCGATCACTCCAGCCGCCTAATACAAAAATACCCCTCGATAACCGAGGGGTATTTTCATCATTTCCTGGAGGGTCAGGTGGGACTTGAACCCACGACATTCTGCTTAAGAGGCAGACGCTCTAACCAGCTGAGCTACTGACCCACGTCCTTTATATAGTACACGTGGTACACCCGGCAAGATTCGAACTTGCGACACCTGGTTCCGAAGACCAGTGCTCTAATCCACTGAGCTACGGGTGCGCGATTTGCACGAAGTACAGGGGTCATTGTATCATAAAAAAGTTAAATTATCTACCCTTTAACGAGCAAACTATGGACATACACACAAGCATCCCTCTTAAAAACTTCACAACCATGCGACTAGGTGGCCCCGCTCGGTTTATGGCCGAGGTCCACAGCGTCGACGAATTACTCGAAGTCTACCGAAATGCCGTCGCTAAACAAGTACCTGTCTTTGTCTTAGGGGGCGGCAGTAATGTCATTGCCCGTGACGAAGGCTACGCCGGACTCGTCATCCGTATGCGCATTCCGGGCTTTGAGGTACTTGAAGACACCCTTAACGACACCACTATCAAAATCGGCGCTGGTGAAAACTGGGATGAGGTTGTCAAACGCACGGTCGACATGAACCTCAGTGGTATCGAAGCGATGTCGGCAATTCCCGGCACAGCCGGGGCAGCGCCTGTCCAAAACGTCGGTGCCTATGGCCAAGAAATCTCGTTTACCTTAGTCTCACTTGAAGCCTACGACAGCCAGACAGATACCGTCGTCACCCTGACGAACGACGAATGTGAGTTCTCGTACCGTGACAGTATCTTCCGTGGCCGGGCCAAAGGTCGCTACGTCATTACCTCAATCACCTTGAAATTATCAAAAAACCTGCCACAACCTCCGTTCTACGACAGTCTACAAGCGTTCCTGGAACAGAATCATATTACGACCTACACCCAGCAGACCATCCGTGATGCCGTCATCAAGATTCGTGCCGAAAAACTACCTGATCCATCCATTATGGCGAATACTGGCTCGTTCTTTAAAACGGCGATTGTCGAAGATTGGCAACTGACCGATCTGCTTGCCAAATACCCTGACATCAAAACGTACGACATGGGCGATGGAAAAAAGAAAATCCCAAGTGGCTGGCTGGTCGAAAAAGCTGGCTTCAAAGGTCAATTACTGCACGGCATGCGTGTCTACGAAAAACACGCACTGGTTTTGGTCAACGAAAGTGCCACCAGTTACGCCGATTTAGCGGCTGCTCGTGAAGAAATTATTAGCAAAGTCCGCGACCTGTTCCAGATTGTGCTGGAACAAGAACCTCTCGAGCTGGTATAGCTTGCGAATTTAGCTCAAACCTCTTATGCTATTAGCATATGCACGCGCGTGGGTTTACGATAATTGAACTAATCATTACGGTCGCTATTTTGGGGATTTTAATGGTCTTGGCGGTGGTTAATATTACTGCGTCACAGGTCAAAAGCCGTGACGACGAGCGCCGCGCGGATATCGAAGCAATCGGTTTATCACTGGAGTCGTATTACACCCTCGGGGTTGAAGGCGCCACCGAATACGGTCGCTACCCCGACACCAGTGTCACCGACTCGGAAACCGACATCCAAACCGCCTTTCCTAACGCCAACCTCGATTCGTTTAAAGCTCCAGCGGTGACTGCGGCAACGAGTACTTTTGTGCCAGCGGTGAATGCCGATGAAAAAGTCGATGGCGTTTCGCCTCAACCAACAACCGACGAGTATGTCTACCAACCGTTATCCGCGGCTGGGACATTATGCACTTCGTCAGCGACTGAATGTGTCAAGTACAACCTGTTCTATCAACTCGAGGGCGATGCAACCGTTTACCGTTACGAAAGCAAAAACCAATGAGCGATCACTCGTCCCAAGCCGGCTTTAGCGCGATCGAACTCTTGGTGACACTCTTTGTGGCAGCGGCGTTCTTGCTGGCAAGTTATCAGTTGTTTACGCTGGTCGTCCGAGATGGCGGCGCCACTCGCTCACAAGCCAAAGCAGCCAACCTAGCGTATGAAAACTTGCGGCGCTACGCGTCTTCTGCAACCGTACCCTGTACGTCTTCAACACCGCTCAACAACGCCAGCGCAACCGTTGATGGGCTCGTAGATGTGACTGTGACTGTGACTGTATCCTGCGCCAATTCGACCACCGATTCCCTGTCCCGTATCGAAGCAACGGTGAACTATAACAACCCTCAGGAGACGGTGTCGTATGCGACGTTCCTTCAGCCATAATCAGCAGCATGGGTTTACCCTGATTGAGATGCTCGTCGTGGCCCCGATTATTATTTTGGCAATCGGCGCATTCTTGACCGTCATTATCAGCATGACTGGTGAAGTTATCGCCTCACGCGCCACCAACAGTACGATTTATGATCTGCAGGACGCGCTGCTTCGTGTCGAACAAGACGTTCAGCGCAGTAACCGCTTTTTGGCAACCAACAACGTCGCCTTATCCGCGCCGAACGCCCAGGGATATAACGACGATGCCACAGCCTTTACAAACGTCGGCGGTACCAGTGGCACTAGTTTGATTTTGATGATGACCGCCACTACCGGCAATCCGCTGGATATCGCCAGTGAACCGGTCGCCCGTATCAACCAACCTAACGCTTGTAATGATGCCGCGGACAATACCCGAGTCAGCTATAACGTTGTCTATTTCATCAAGGATAATACGTTGTGGCGACGAGTCATTATGCCGGCTGACTACGCCGATACGGTCACGTATTCATGCTCACTACCGTGGCAACGACCAAGCTGTTCGCAGACCTACATGGATGCCCAATCTGGCAGCGTCTTTTGCAAAACAAATGATGTGAAATTAGTTGAAGGTATCACGACGTCCGATTTTGACGTTAACTACTTTACTAATACCTCAGATACCACCCCAAACAGCACCGCGTCCGATACAGGCAGTTCGACCAATGCCCGGAATACCGCCTTAGCAACAACCTCTACTGTCGAAGTGAGTTTAACCTCAAATACCACTGCAGCTGGTCGTGATATCTCTGAATCTGCCACTACACGCACGTCGCGTATCGATGCCTTCGCTATTGCGCCGAATCCACCGGCAGCCCCAACCGTTTCATCAAGCGTCCTCGCTGGTGCGCAAGCTCAATTTAGCTGGCCAGCCGTCAGTGGCGCGACCGGATATACCGTCGAATACAACATTGACGGAGGTAGTTGGCAAACTGGTTTTACCGACCTCAATACCTTGAGCTACACCGTTAGCGCGCCGTATAACGGGGTTACGGTGAATGCTCGTGTCGTTGCTCTTAACTCCGAAGGTTCATCGGGCTATGGGACAGACTCTGAAAATATCCCCGTTTGGCAGAATGTTAGCTATCAAAATAACTGGAGCGACTATGGCGGCTCCTATGCCAGCGCCCAATACAGCAAGACTAGCTCGGGTATAATTTTCCTACGTGGGCTCATGAAACGATCCGGTAGTGTCGTTGCAAACGAAACCATTGCCACCCTACCATCAGGATTCAGGCCACAATATTCACTCGGTTTTTTGGTCGCCGGGGCGACGGCAACAGGAAACGCTCGACTCACGATCAACAGCAGTGGCAACATTCTTGCGACGGCCGCCAACGCGACCCTGACTGGACTTGATCGTATCGCCTTTTTACCATCGGGAACTGGGTATACTTGGAATAATATTGCGAGTCTTAGCAACGGTTGGACAAATAGCGCAGTGGGTACTGAGTCACCCGCAAGGTACACAATCGACTCCGCTGGTCGTGTACATTTTCAGGGAGCCGTCGTACCTGGAACAACTACTAGTGGTACAACAATTCTCCCACTTCCATCAGCAACCCAAATTAGCCGCAAACTAATTATGCCTGTCATGTCGGCAAATGGTTTTTATTCACTTGATGTTGGACAGACGGCATTAGTCACTCGGGGTAATAATCCTGGCACCAAACTTCATACCAATGCCACTTATTTCCCGACTGCATATAGCGGCTGGACCGCAA
>JAUIDL010000083.1 GCA_030428585.1 bacterium
AAAGTCGTAGTGACCCAAGCTAGTGCGGTAAAAATCTCCATTCCATAGTTTTTCGGCGACTTGTTCGGCGATTTCGGTGGCGTTACCGTCGAATCGGGTAGTTTTACCAAAGTATCGGTTATATATCTGGCGGTATTCAGCACGTAAAACGCCGAGGATAGCACCAACTCGACGGAAAAACAGTTCTTTGAACATAATTAACAGTAGTATACCGCTTATGGCTAGCTGGGGCAAACGCAAGCTATCAGAAAAATCTCAGCTTTGGCGAGCATACTAACAATCACAAGTAACATGACAGGAGGAATTGTTATGGGAATAATTGCATGGATAGTACTTGGAGGTCTGGCCGGCTGGGTCGCCTCTATGATTGCCGGCAATAATGCTCGGCAGGGTATTCTAGGGAATATCATCGTCGGTATTCTCGGAGCATTGGCTGGTGGGTTCCTGTTTAACCTCTTTGGGGTTGATGGGGTGACTGGCTTCAATATCTGGAGCTTCTTGGTCGCCTTGGTTGGCGCCACGGTACTGCTATTAATCTGGCAGGCAATTACTGGTCGCAAGCACGCCTAACCCATCTGGGTTATCACCAAAAATCTAACTAGCACTCTAGACATATGAGTGCTAGTTTTATATACTAATAACAGATGAGCAAACGCGATTACTACGAAGTATTAGGCGTGTCAAAAGACGCCAGCCCTGATGAAGTCAAAAAAGCCTTTCGCCGGGCCGCTGTTAAATATCACCCTGACAAAGAGGGTGGTGACGAAGCGAAGTTTAAAGAAGTCAACGAGGCCTACGATGTGCTGAAAGACGCTCAAAAACGCCAACGCTACGACCAATTTGGTCACGCTGGTGTCGGTGGTTCAAGCGGTGGGTCAGCTGGCGGTAATCCGTTTGAAGGCTTTGGCGGCTTTAACGGCCAAAACGTCAATTTCGACTTCGGCGAAGGTCTCGGCGATATCTTCGGGCAATTCTTTGGTGGTGGACAGCGTTCACGTGCGCCGCAACGGGGTCGTGATGTAGAAGTCAGCTTGCAGCTTACTTTTGAAGAGGCGGTCTTTGGCCTTGAGCACGAAATTGAACTGGATCTGGATGACGAATGTCACCACTGCAAAGGCACGACCGTCGAACCTGGTCACGACATGAAAACCTGTCCTGTTTGTAAGGGAGCTGGCCAACAAACTCGCGTGATGAACACAATGTTCGGTGCTATCCAGCAATCAGTGACTTGTGAAGAGTGTCACGGCCGCGGAAAAGTTCCTGAAAAGGTCTGTACCGTCTGTGGCGGCAAGGGAACCGAGCGCCGTAAGCAGTCGATTAACCTGAAGATTCCCGCTGGTATCGATGACGGTGCAACCATTCGCCTGAGCGGTCGTGGTGAAGCAATTGGTGGTGGTCAAAAGGGTGATCTATACGTGCACATACGCGTCAAAGCCCACAAACACTTTACCCGTGAAGGTGACATTATTCTTTCATCTGAACATATTGGCATGGTTGAAGCGGCTTTGGGGACTGAAATCGATGTCGAAACCGTCGATGGGACGGTAACGATGAAAGTTCCTGCGGGAACACAGTCAGGGACTGATTTTAAGCTGTCTAACCACGGCGTGCCGCATCTACGCAGCGATAAACGGGGTCCGCATATTGTGACGATTGTCGTTGATACGCCAACGAAGCTGAGTAAGAAACAGCGTGAGATTTTAGAGTCATTTGACGCCGGCAAACGACGCGGGATTTTTAACTAGGCACCACTGTTGTATGTTGACTTTTAGTATATTTTATGCTAAAATAATATGATACTCCCTTGTCGATAGATACATAATCAAGGATAATAAGTAACATGACAAAACAGCTAGCGACCATTGGCACGAATGCCAAAATTGATTTTGTGGGCCACGTCGACAGCGTGCCAGCAAAGATTGATACCGGAGCGGATAGCTCTTCGGTATGGGTCTCTGATGTTGTCGTGACACCCGAGCATGTATTGGAATTCAAATTGTTTGGTCCATCGTCGTCGCATTACACAGGAGAGACACTGCAACGAACCGCGTTTCAAGTCGCGCAGGTAAAAAGCTCGAATGGCAAGGCTGAAATACGCTTCCGAACGCAGCTGACTGTCCGCTTGGGTGGTAAAAAGATCCGAGCATACTTTAATCTATCGAATCGTGGAAAAAATCAGTTCCCGGTACTCATCGGGAGACGTACACTGGCTGGTAA
>JAUIDL010000020.1 GCA_030428585.1 bacterium
CGTCAGTAAACAGTACATTGCCGTCACTAGTAGCATTCCAAAGCAAGATCAAGCAGTCATCGACCTGCCAATTGGCCGTAGCCCTTCGGCACCGAGTACGTTTAAAGTCGACGCCAGTGGTAAGCCGGCGCAGACGACCTTTACCGTCCTCGATCAAAACGATCACGAGGCATTAGTCAGATTACAGCCAAAAACGGGGCGCACGCACCAACTCCGCGTCCATTTGCAGTATATTGGCGCACCAATCAAGGGCGACCGAGTCTACGGTGGCGAGAAAGCTGATAGACTGTATCTTCACGCACATCAGCTCGAGCTGACTATACCCGAAGGCAAACGAACGACATTTACCGCAGAGGTACCGCCCGAGTTTACGAAACACTTTTCATATAAGGGTGAGTGGTGATGCCTTTCATTAACTCACAAACGCTTCATACTATAGAAAACCTCGCCCACAATCCGCCCCACGGTCTACTGTTGTACGGCGAAAAAGGTGTTGGCTTGAAAGCTGCCGCCGATACATTCATACAGAGCCTAGACGGTACTGTCCAGCACGTGACGGCCGAAAAAAACAGTATCGGCGTCGAGCGTATTCGCGAATTGTATGAGCAGACCAAATCAAAGAACGAGCGTCCACGAATTATCCTGATTGACGACGCCGAGACCCTGACGCAGACGGCCCAGGGTGCATTCTTGAAATTACTGGAAGAACCGACACCGAATACCCATTTTGTCTTGCTCAGTCACTCTTTGGACTCATTTTTACCAACCATCCTGTCACGACTACAAAAAATCAAAGTACAACGCATCACGACGGAACAATCGAAAGTGCTACTTGATGACGAACACGTTGCCGACCAAACGAAGCGAACACAACTACTATTTATCGCTGATGGGCGCCCCGCTGAATTGATGCGATTGATCCATGATGACGACTATTTCGCAGCGCAGGCTTCAGTGGTACGTGACGCTCGAACATTGGTGCAAGGTGATGCTTACGCGGCGCTTCGAGTTTGCCATAAGTACAAAGATGACCGAGAAACAGCACTCACGTGTCTGGAGGCGGCGATGCGAGTCCTGCGCGCCTCGACCGGTGGTGCGAGCAAGGCTAAAATCATCCATACAATCGAAAGACTATTATTGGCTCACGAAGCAATCGTCCGTAATGGGAACATACGCTTACAGATGAGCGCCGTCGTGGTATAATAACCATCAGATATGTTAGGACTTTTAGTCATTGCATTACTGGGCGCCTGGGCGCTATACCAACGGCAAACGATTGTCGAGGTGGTCAGCGACCTTCCAGTCAAGCTATCAGATAAACTTGATCAACTATGGTCGATTGCGCAGAGTTCATTGCAAGATCGTAAGTATTTGCGTGCCGAAAAAGCGCTCCTGACCATCCTACGAGTCGACGAACGCAATGCCAGTGCTTATAACCGTCTAGGTATTCTATACGCCAAGCAGCGCCAATACAAAGAAGCGATCGAATGTTTCGAAATTGCGCAGTCACTTGAACCGAGCGCCAGCAGCCTTCATAATGTCGGATTGATTTACTATGAGACAGGTGATTACGACAAGGCTGCTTTAGCATTCGAACAAGCGCTAGCCATGGACAGCGACCTAGCAGCTCGTCATATCGCCTATGCCAAAGTCCAGGAAAAGCTCGGTAACGATCGTAAGATGATTAGCTCCTTGGAACGAGCCATTGAAATTGATCCGATTCCGCAAACACTCAGTATTCTGGCCGACGCCTACGACCGTATCGGTGAACAGGGCCTTGCCGCTGAGCTCCGTGACCGTGCAAAACGGATGATTGTTCCCGAAGGACAGGCGAAGAAAGTCGCCCAACCACGTAAAGTAATTATGTAAGGAGACCAACATGGCCGAACAAACTCACGAACAAGCACAATTTGAAAAAGCAGCCGGTATGCTGCGAGTACAGGGTATCTTGTCGATCGTATTTGGTGGGCTGGGTGCGTTTTTCTCACTACTGCTGCTTGTCGGCATCGCTCTTGGAAGCTTAGCACCGGGTAGCGAAATGGATCCCGTGGGTGGCTTCATCTTGAGTTTCATGACGCTCATTTTTGCCGTCTTGCCGCACGTGTACCTGATTATTGCTGGTGTTCAACTTATGGGACGCCCTTCACCTAAAGTTGTCCGTGCGCTGACTATCATCAATCTAATTGTCGGTGTGCTGTGGAACTGGGTTATCGGTGCTTTCGCTATCGTTAACCTTGTCCAACTGAACGACTACGAACGCGGTTACGAAAAATACGCGAAATAAGAAAAGCCTCGCACAATACGAGACCTTTCTGATCTAGCTGTGCGAGGCGAACCCTCTACGGCATGAAGCGACCGAGATAGACCGACCGTCCGTGGCTGACGAAAGCCACAGGGAGAACCTCATGGTGAGCGCGACGTCCGCTGAATGTCTTCGGGGCGATCTTGTCACCGCATCGGTTGAACGTGATCGGGTAACCACTCGAGGACGTTGTCAGTGCCTGCTGAATGACCTGAGAATCGAGTTCGATGACAGGCGGACGATATTCGTTCATCCAGTCTGTATCGACGAAAGATTCTGCGAGAGATGAAACCACTCGGCTGAATGGAGTCTTTCCGGAGCCCCCGCGCGTCTTTTGTCTCTCAATCCAGTCGATGAGATGCTTCAAATCGACCGTTTTCCTGAGCGTATTCTTGTGCATTTTCATACCAATCTGTGAAGGGCGAGTTGTAACTCTATATACTATTATACAATAATGTATAAATTTAAGCAATAACATAAGTACCCCTATGGTCGGGGTACTTTATAATTCTCTTGGTACAGGGAGTAGGATTCGAACCTACGAAGGCTAAGCCGGCAGATTTACAGTCTGCTGTGTTTGACCGCTCCACAATCCCTGCATAAATTTGGAGCCGCTTCAGGGATTCGAACCCAGGACCCCCTCTTTACAAAAGAGGTGCTCTAACCAGCTGAGCTAAAGCGGCGTACAATTAATTTTAACATATTTATCTCTTCTCCATGCTCTTCCGTGTCCGTAATTTGCTCCCTTATACTTTTCTGTCAAAGAATGACAATTTGGACAAAGTATCCGAAGATTTTCTTCTCGATTATCTAACGGGTTGCTATTGATATGATCTATCTCTAGGGGTATATTCCCTGTATAGATATTTCGTTTCATCCAGCCACACTGCGAACACCGATTCTTATACTTCAATACCAAGTACCTTCGAAGATGATTTGAAAAGTTTTTCGTTACCTTTCCTCTCATTCCGGATAATTGTCCAGCCTTCCATTGGGTAATATATAACTCATACTGAAAATTCGACTGACATTGGTTACTACAGTAAGCTGTATTTTTGTTAGTAGACTACCGCAATTCCGACAATTCATAAATATATGATAAAGATAAATTGTTAAACAACGAGTAAATATGGAGCCACGATCGGGGCTTGAACCCGAGACCTCATCCTTACCATGGATGCGCTCTACCAACTGAGCTATCGCGGCATATTGTAATTTTATTGCGCATACGGTATTGCGGCAAAATTACCTGAAGTATTATAACAGATTACAAGGCAATTTAATATTACTTTCCGTAGATACAACGGCTAGCTGTCGGATTCGGGTCGCTTGTTGGCTCCGCTTGGTGTGTACAAGTTTTAGTCACATACGCCGCTATTTTTTCTGCGGTAGACGAAACTTGCTCTAAGGGTAATTCGCCGGCTTCTACCGCTCTCATAATGCGGAATGACATCGCATAAACACCTTGCGTCGGACACCCACGACAACTTTCTGGCAATTGAGCGCGCAGCACCTCTGCAGCGGTATCTTCAACTTCTTTTTGTGCCTGCAATTCTTCTAGCGATGGCATCGGTCCCTCCTGACGTTTCAGTGTTTATTTATAACACAGCCCTATAGATATTGCCATCGAGAGGAAGTTCTGCTATAATCGACCTCTGAAAGTTTATAGTATTTAAGGAGTTCTATGGCAAAGAAGAACACAAAGCGAAAGCTGGTCGGATTGGTAAGCGAGCTTACTGGTCACCGAACCTATTACACGACCAAAAACACTCAGAATAGCCCTGAGAAAATTAGTATTAAAAAATACGACCCGATTGCGCGTAAACACGCAACTTACACCGAAACCAAGAAGAACCTTGGTCGAAACGAAGTCAAAGCCCGTAAGGGTTAAGCGTACCGTTGATCTAGCGCGTCAGCGAGCCATAGCGCTGACGATAAAGCGCCCAGCACCACCGCCTCATCCAGGCGGTGTTCTGTTATATAGACGTATACATGTTGGCGGTGCCACTCGACGGCGTGTGGCCAAAAATGAGCCGCTAAACCACCGGTAAAGTGCGTATCAAGGATATCTTGGACACTATGACTCGAACGCGGCGTCACGTAGGGTGTGTAGCGACGCGTGAATTCTTCTTTAAAATCAGTCAAAACGTAGCTGTCCAGCGGCGATAAATGTCGTTCTCCAGCAAATAAATGCAGAAATCGGTCGTCTTTGGTTGAAGGCATCAAGAACAGACGAGGCATTTCCGTCACATTTGGCAAAGCAACCTGCAAAATCACCCAGTTGTGACGCTCTGAGCCGCCCCGGGGGCGCTTGAATCGATCACTCCGGTCGACCAGAGCGATATCATAGCCCTGGTGATTACCGACGATATAGTGGCGGTCTTTGTGTGTGGTCGACACAGTCAGGCCACGAATGACGTCATGCTCGTCGCTGTGATGATCGACGGCCCCAAAACTAACCAAGCCCAGTTCGTCAGCGACATGTTTAAGGACACGCCCGCGTTGGCGGGTATCGATGATATGGCGAACGTGGGTACGTCGTTCTTTAGCCATCGCTAAGACCTTTCGATTAAGTCAAGAATCGTCGATAAATATTCAGCGTGCGACCAGGTCAGGGGAGCAGGCGCAATGGAATGGCCACTGACCGGATCGATTTGCTCACTCAACATACCAGTTGGCAGTGCGCGGGCCTTCGTCCAGTCGAGGATTGCCACGGCTGATTCCTTATCCCCCTGATCGAGCAGGTACTGTGCGTGCCACAAGGTCGTAATGAACCACCAGTTACCGGTAACTTCAGAATGAGCGCGGCGATAATCGTCGTCCTCATAGCGGGGCAGACCAGGCGTCTCGACTGTATATTTGAATCGCTCTCGCATGGTCTGAATCGCACTGGTTAATTGTTGACTGTCGGTGTCGAATAAGCCGTAAAGGAACACACCAAAGATACTCGATATATCAATCGTGCCATCTTTCTTGGTAATTTCGCCGTGATAGATTTCAACGCCTTTGTAAAAACACTTTCGATCTTCGTTATACAGATGTTTCTCTGCCGCCACTTTGATGTCTTCGGCCGCGGTGCGCCACTTGACGGCGTGTTCGTCGTCACCAGCAACTTGCGCCAGGTCAGCAGCAGCCAACAAGCCGCCATACGTCACAGCCGTCGAATAGGTGGTCGTCATGTACGACTGTTCCCACAGGTCATAGCTAGGTTTTGGCAGACCACTGGCATGATCGATAAACTCTGCCAAGAAATTAGCCATTGGCACGATCATTGGGCCGTAGAAATCTTTAATCAGCGAGGCATCTTGTTGAATCTGGTAAAACTGCGCGAACATAAAGACGACAATGGCGGTTTCGTCTTCTTGAATCGGTGCGGCCACCTCATCACCATGAGCGTATGGGTGCCAACTACTCCCTAACGCGCCGTCTGCGCGGTATTTATGTGACAAATACCCACTGGGGTGCATTCCGCGGCGACAAAATTCAAAGAAACGGTAGGGTTCGTCTTTGTATTTGAGTCGGATAAATGGCCACAGGGCGTAACCACCGTCGCGCGGCCAGCTGTAGCTGTAGTTATCGCGAGAATAGTTCAAGAGCGTACTGTCGGTACTTGCCATAATCGCGCCGCGTTTGTCGAACTGCGACTTCATAATCATCAGGCTATGGAGGAATTGCTGCCGATGCGCTGCTGGAATGGATTCCAGGACATCAAGTGCCGGCTGCAGCCATTGGTGCCACCATTCGGCAGTCTTGTGGACTCTCTTATACACTCCGTCTTTTTGGATTTGACCGTGGATAAACAGAGCTTCTCGAGTCGACATCCCAGCCGCGACCCAATAATGGACGCGCTGTGAGCTCTGGGCGGCGACATTCAAGGTAAAGCCGATGATAGAGTCGACTCGACCGTGTTCGACGACATTACCGCTCAGCACGCCGTCTTCTGCGTCTTTATAGCTGCCTTCGTGACCTTCAATACCAAACAACCCAATCGAAAATTGGTCGAATGGTTTTTCGTCGTTATCTCCAGAGATGACGAAAGCACGACGGCCGCGATAGTGTAGCAAGGCATGGCTGTCAGGCAAATACTGTGCAGTGTCGGTATTACTCCGTGAATCACCAATCGCGTAGGCCTGATGTAGGAACAAGCGAATCTCACGATCCTTGTCACTATGGTTGACGACATGAATGTTACGCATAAAGACGCTCATTTCTGCGTCAACAACATCATCAAATTCGAGAATAATTTGTAATCGCTCATTAATCGCCAACGTATGGCCGATGAGGGCGGTGTGAGGATACCCAAATGAAAAGTCCCACCCCTCATCTTCATCGAGCCAGCTGATGGCTCCGTCGACATAGACGCCTATCTTATGCCGCAAATCCGTTCCAGCTGCATGGTTCTCGAAGCCGACGTACGGATAATAGAAATCGTGAACAAGCCCAAACTTGTTTAACCCGACGTGTAATTCTCCATTGCTCAGTACGATTGGCCTAGCCACTCAGCCCTCCCGTTTTATGATGCGCATGCAGACGCCAGCGCAGGTCTCGGATAGCGTTCATATAATAGAGGAATGCGTCGTACGGCGAGCTATACGGGCTAAAGTAGGCGTGAACGTCACCATCAGTAAACCATTTCGTACACATGTAGTAGGCATGGTCAGAGGTTTGGAGTTTACGCCAATCAGAGATCAGTTCCATGTCATTCGTGCGTAGAATGTCAGCCTCGAGCGCGTACAGGTACTGCATCGCTTCGTGTTGCATGCTATTACCCAGCCACGCGGTCAGGTCTCGTTCCGAGTCAGCCCAGGTGACAGTGCTTGGCATGCTCAGATTACCATTTGGTTCGTTGGCGTCGATTGCTTCAGAGACCGTATAGAAGGTGTGATTATCGTTTGAAAGCCACCGCCCGACGAAATCTTCGAAGAAATCAAAGATGCCCGTGTCAGCCCATTGGTGTTCACCAAAGGTTTCGTAGTCCATGAACAGGTTAATCAGCGGCTGGTCATACGACGCGTTCGTCCATTCAGTGTACTTATCAGCCGTCAGTGGCCATTCTGACCAGTCACGGTTGCTAAAACGGAAAGCAAGGTCGTCGCTGAGGCGGTAGTTCTTGAGAAGCAATGAAATATTCTCGGTCCCTTCAGGACGGTAGACGAAGTTTGGACTGCGCCACTGCAGAATTGGGTCCCAACCCTCTGCCAAGATTCCCTTGAACCCGTAGCTATCCGCCCATTGGGCGAGTTCGTCGTTATAGGCGAGCTCGGTGTTACGGAAGACACTGGTTTCAACGCCAAATAGTTCACGGACTTTGTTCTTGTGTGCTTCAACCTGGGCTTCGAACTCAGATTTACTGTAGAAAAAGGCGAGCGAGTGATAATAAGTCTCGGCGACAATTTCGACGCGGCCGGTTCGAACGAGGTTTTGGAAACTTTCAATTACATCTGGTGCCCACAACTCGGCTTGTTCGATAAAGGTACCGGTGATACTCAAAGACACCTTGAAATCAGGATGCGTATCGAGAAGTTTCTGCAGCAACGCATTCATTGGCCGATATGATTTATCGGCGACCTTATGGAAGATTTTCTCGTTATTGCGGTTGCTAATCGGATCTGGGTCAAAGAAGTAATTGTGATCAAGCGCCGTATCGAAGACAGTGTAGTCGCGCACGCGAAACGGTTGGTGCACATGAAGATAGAGCGTTATCCCGCGCTGACTCATGCTATTTGTTCCACCCTTTGTCGTTGATACATGGTTACCAATTGTTCTGCAACGTCATGCCAAGAAATACGGGCGTATTCTCGCAAAACGTTCGTCTTTAATGATGATTGTAGCGCATTAGAGGTAGCGATGCCAACAATTTGATCGGCCAAGCGGTCAACATCCCAGAAATCGTAGGTAAAGATACTATGGAGGACTTCTGCGACACCAGAACTCCGCGTCAAAATCAGCGCCGTGTCGTGGTGAGCCGCCTCAAGGGCAGTTAACCCAAACGGTTCACTGACCGAGCTCAGGACAAAGATGTCAGAGACACGGTATGCATCGCGCCACTGTTTACCACGGACAAAGCCGGTAAAGAAAATCTTGTCAGAAATACCGTGTTCCGACGCCAGCCGAATCAATTCGTTGCGTTGTTCGCCGTCTCCAGCCAAGAGTAGCGCCAACCGGTCGTATTTTTCACTGGCTTTTGCGACCGCTTCAATCAAGTTCGTCAAACCTTTTTGGATAGTAAAGCGGGTCACGGCACTAATGATGGTGTATCCTTCGGATTTCAAGCTTTCTAGGTACGTATACGTGCGTCGGTCGTATTCATAGCCGTCGTTCAGACTGTTGGGGTCGATGGCATTGTAGACAACTTCGATTTTGTCAGCCGGAATGCCGTACTGCGAGATAATGATACCCTTCGTTACCTCACTGACAGCGATAATGCGGTCAGCCATAATCAGACCCTGGTACTCGATTTCGCGGGCAATCGGGTTACCGTAGCCACCACCAGAGCGATCGTATTCGGTCGAGTGGACGTGAACGACGAGGGGCGCGTCGGTCAGTTGCTTGGCGCGGATGCCAGCTTCCATGGTTAACCAGTCGTGGGCGTGGATGGCGTCGTACTGCGGGCGGTTTTTCTCTATGTGTCGTTCGATGTAGCGCGAGTAGTGGCGTTGGACAGAGCGGATGTCTTTGAGATCACCGAGTTCTTCGGCGTCATATTTGTCCATTAAAAAATTGCTGTCGTAGGCACCCATCCCATAGCGTTCTAACGGACTCAAGCGAGTCGCGTTGTGGATGGTCATAAAGTCGATGTTTTCGTGCGGTGCCGAGTAGGGGACGACAAAATCGATGGTAGTTCCCTTTAGAGCCAGTGCTTTGGCCAAGTGGTAGCAGGCAACGCCCAGCCCCCCACTATTGTGCGGCGGCAACTCCCAACCCAGCATTAATATGTTCATGATGTTTTTTGTAGCGACCCCTATCGCCAGTCTCCGCTTATTTTTCGACGCGCGAATCTGCCCCAATTATAGATGTAAGCATAAGAATTTACAACTGTTTTACACGTCAATTTCAGGAATATTGTGGGCATTCCAGACATCGCGGGCTTGTTTGGCCGGCAAGAGTTGTTTGTAGCCCGCTAATTCGACCTGGCGACGCGCCCAGGCACCGACTTTTCCGTCAGCATAAATGCCGAAGCGTTCAACGTAGCCCCAATCTTCGCCAACTGGTAAGCCACTGATGAATTTTCGAGGGAAGTATGATTTTGGCGGACGTTTTGTGGCCAGTCGAGCCAAGTGTTTTGCGACAAACGTTCCCTGGTGCATCGCCGGCCAGGCTTGACCACTATTCTTGACCGTGTTGTTATCACCGATGACGTAGACATCTTTGATAGCTTCGAGGTAGTGGTTGACTTCGACTCGACCGTTTTTGGCGAGGTGGAAGGTGTCGCCCTGAGCGGCGAAGAACGGGTTGTTAGCGACACCAGACGTCCAAATAGCGGTGGTTGTCGGGATTTTACGGCCGTCGATCACGATGTGCTTGTCATCAAGAGCTTGGACTTTGTGATTGACCATGACTTTGATGCCCATTTTCTTCAGGCGAATCATGACTTTTTCATCGGCCGTGTTCGACATACGCGGCAAAATGCGTGGTGCTGCTTCGACCAATGTGACCCTACATTTAGTGTGTTTCAGGTTATGAACTTTGATCAGGTGGCACAAGTATTCGCATAATGCGCCGGCGAGTTCGACGCCGGTTGGGCCAGCGCCGACAATAAAGTATTCTTTGTCGAGTTTTTCTTCGACCAAAGCTTTTTGGATGTGTGTATGGAAATTCTTTATTTCTTCGATACTTTTGATGCCGAAGCAGTGATCGGCCATGCCGTTGATGCCGAAGTAGGTCGTGACAGAACCAAGCGCCAACACGGCTTTGTCGTAGTGATATTGTTTGTTTTTGCCGTTCAAAATGTGTCGCTGCGGGTCAATGTGTTCGATTTTGTCATTAACGACGGTGACATTTGGATAGTGTTCGAAAATAGTCGTCAACGGAATGACCGATTCGGCCATGTCGCGACCCGTCGCGGTAGCGTACAGTGTCGCGTGGTGCAAGAAGTATGGCTCATCCGAAATCAGTGTGATTTTACCGACGTGCCGCTTGCTTAATTCTATCGCCGCCTTGACCCCAGCAAAGCCACCACCCACGACCACTACGTTCATACCGCTCCTATCATTTGATTCGTTTGTTACGCTTATGGTAGCAGATGACCCGCCCCTCATGCAAAAAATCCGCCCATCTGTTACAATGGATGAGTCGTCGGACTGTCGAAGTCCCGCGGCACATACAGGGGCATAGCTCAGTTGGTAGAGCACTGGTCTCCAAAACCAGGTGTCGTAGGTTCGAGTCCTGCTGCCCCTGCCATTCAGGTCATCGAACGAAAATAACAGATTAATCTCTGTTATTTTTTAATAGCTAAAATACATATGTCAAGATATGCAATTTTAGCTACCGCTGTTGTTTGGTTCGATTCCGTATTGGATTTATGGTACTAAAACGTTACTAAAAATACACCTAAACGCTAGCAAAACGACATTAAACTCACGTTTTTGCACATCTTTACATTATCGTCACCCCTGTAACGCTACCAAAACGCTACCGATAACGCGTTTTCATTTATAATGTAATTATGGGTAAGGTTAATTGGAATGAGGCTCTGGCGCTATATGTTACTCAGCACAATGAGAGCTATGGTAAGCTGGCTAAGAGATATAAAGTCGCGAAGTCGACGATTGTACGCCATGCCGTAAGGCACAATTGGCCATATTTGCGAGAGCAGTACAACAAGAAAAGAGTAAAGAGACTTACCGGTAGT
>JAUIDL010000021.1 GCA_030428585.1 bacterium
TTCGAGCATCTGTCGTGATGTGGCGGTCAGGATGCAGTTTGCGTTGCCGGTGCCGACCGCTTCGCCGGCGTATCCACCGAGCCACATATTTGCGTGCGTGTCGAAGTTGAACGTGTAGTGGATGGAGTCGTCGCGGCCGAGGTAGTACTTGTCGAACGTGAACTTCGTTTCGTCGAATTCGATCGAATCGAGATGCGAGATGCCGTAGCAGTCGTCCATCGACCCTTTCCAGCGCTGTTC
Source organism: bacterium (assembly GCA_030428585.1). Classification (GTDB taxonomy): domain Bacteria; phylum Patescibacteriota; class Saccharimonadia; order Saccharimonadales; family Saccharimonadaceae; genus Microsaccharimonas. The sequence continues at coordinate 241 of JAUIDL010000021.1, forward strand.
GTAGTCGTCATACCAGATTATGCCAGCGTACATGCTTCGAATCGTGTTGTGTCGTACGACAACTTCTGCTCCAGTGCCTGGCCGTACTTCGATCTCCAGCAGCGAGCCTCCCTGGAAGAAGAACCCCTGCACGAGGTAAATCTTGGACGTGTCCATGTGAATCCAATCAGATTGGGAACAAAAAGAGACGGTTTCCCGCCTTTGAACACATTATAAAACATTTATACAGTAATAGCTATGATTGAATACCGTTACTCGTTGCAAGAATGTGTGGTCGTGACAAAGGAATATAGCGCGTAGAAGCGAGTTTATCAGCTTCATCAGACGATAGTTTGTCGACTACCACTAATGCAGCAATATCAGGGTGGTACACGACGGCCATGACATCACCAAACCACTCTTTGGTTTGATAATCTTGATATATATCGTGGACGAATTTTCGCAGTACTCCGCTAATTTGTCCATAGACAACGTTGAACCCATCCCCACTGGGCTTAGGACTTCGTATGTAGTCAGATTCAACAGCGACTAGCTCACCTAAATAAGGGCACTCGAAGGCCATGTTCTGAATCAAGATATTGAAAGCCTTAATTCTGGCCATATCAACAGCCGGCTTTAATGACGGCTTATTGCCCGTTAAATCTCTGATTCTCCCTACGTAGTCAAGGTAGCTATATTCTTCCTTCGGACGTTCGGCATTCGCAATTGACGCAACGGTTAACGGTACTTGTTGAGGGCCGAGTTGGAGTATCTTTTGTGACTTGGTTGCAGGAACACCAACAATGAAGCCTTCGATTGAGGGATCTCGCATAGGCTCAGGCAATGCATTCAGCCGCCATGGTGCATCTGGAGCATCGCCCTCACTCAGTAACGGGACTGATACTTGCATGACGACGCCCTCTGTATGGGGCTGCCACGCGTCTATTTCTGGGCCCAAATCGCCGTAGGTAAACCCAGCAATCTTACCGGTAATTTCACCAATGCTCAGTCCAGCGCCTTCAGTAGTCGGCACAATCATGGGTGAGCCGTTAACAAATATCGGAATATGCGAGAATTTAGTGACCATCTCACCGAGCATCCGCCGAGCTCTTAGTCGGGCGTACTCACCCTGCCTTGGGCGTAAATAGTTATTTATAGCATCTGCATCAACGAGGATACGATCTTGAAGCTCGGTGTTGGAAAAGTGGGTATTTTCTGGAGAGATCATAGGAATCGACCGATGGTTATTCGTCCTCTTCCATCTCACGGGTGGTTGTCTTCAGTGATGTTCCCTCAACGTATACGTCGGCCATGTTTTTGGCGTTGAAAAAAAGAACGCCCGGATAAGATCCCCCTAAACGTGCCGAAAGATCAAAACTCGGCTGAAAGGTTCCAAAAAGTTTATGCAAAAGGGCACGGTTATACTCGACGGTAACGGTCTCGATTGAGCTGTTGTCTTGGGCACTTTGGGTGTCGGGATTAACAATGCCGACGGCAGCTGGTCCAAGAACATTGCCGCTGGTATCTTCACAAACGATTTTAATGTACCTGTCATCGAAAACACTGACTTGTAGTAAGTTGGGGTTTTTGCTAGCGTCCGCGACAGGTTCTAGGCCGTCTGGGCAGGCGGCGACAATACCGAGATCAATTGTTTCGGGATGAGTTTCAACCATCAGTTTATAGCCACCAGTAATAATCGTTCCTGCAATGCCAGCGATTGCGAGAGTGTTTATAACCTTTTGGCGAGTGGTATAGGGCTCTACTTCGGGTTCGGAGGGATCTGTGTTGGGAATTTCACCTGTCATACATAGAGAGTGTAGTTCTAGGGGTCAATTAGTTCAAGCATAAGCAGCGCAACGAGAAATTGAGAATAAATAAAATCGAGCATCGTGAGATGCTCGCCTGCGTCTATCCGGACGCTGGTACGGTGCTTCGGAATCCCCCGAGCGGGTAGTGCTAAATGGCGTGCAGGATCTGTTTGAATCAATTCTAGATACGTTAATCTAGGACACTTCTTCAATATGCAGAACAACTCCCTGATATCCGTCTTGATCGGTGATGATGTTATAGCTGCTGTAATGCCAGCTGACTTCACCGTTCTTGTACCGGAACATATATCCAGTATCGACTGAAGCTGAAAAGGTTCCGTCCTCGTTAGGCTTTCCGCGTAGTCTGGCATTGATGTGGCAGCCACGAGCTACGAGAATGTCGAGAAAACCTTCGTACGTCATCCCTTTGTAAAACTTCTCTGTCATGGAAGGACTCCATTCAACGAACCCCAACAGGGATTTCCTGATGGTATATACATTATAACATAAGAAGTATAAAAAGTCAATAATCGACTCTACTAAAGAGCCATCTTTTAGTAATTTTAGTGACCCTACCGGGAATATTGGGATATAGTTCAGAAAAGTAAACTTTTCTGCCCTGCTCCTCGCTATCGTACCCGCGGATTCGATTTTTCTGTGAACAGAAACACAACGAAAAAAGCCCATCCGTTGGATGAGCTATTTTCGTGGTGACCCTACCGGGAATCGAACCCGGATTGCCAGGATGAGAACCTGGTGTCCTAACCGTTAGACGATAGGGCCGTGAAGTTGAGAGGGATAAAAATGAACGAGTTCATTTTTATTTCCGAAACGAGCGGACCATATATCGCAGATATAGGGCCATGACTGTCGCTAAATCAATATACCAAACTCCCCCACCCCTGTCCAGCTTAGCGCATGGTCATGACAAACAGGCTGATTTTTGAAACAACCAAGCTGACCGCAAGGCTGATACCGGCAAAAATCCCGAGGTTGAGCCAAATGTTATCGCTAAATTGCGAAACGCTATACATTGGCAGCGCCGCCACGGCCAGAACCAGCAGTGTTGCGAGGACGAAGAAGCCTCCATTGACCCCGTGCAGATCCAGGAGCGCAATGATTGATTTATAGACGAAGACGAAAATAGCAATCACAACCCCGAAGGCGATAATCAGCCCGAGGGTCAAGAATGTCCGTTCATCCTCAGTGACGGGTAGTGCTAAATAGGTCGAGACGGTGACGTACGCGAGATATAACGGCACCCAGAGCATCGTGCCAAAACGCCAGCTAAATTTACGGGCAACGCGGACTTCTGCCCTTAGCGCTTGATCGTGCAAGCGATGGCGCTCTTCGTCGGATTTTAGCAGTGGCCGGTCATCCTTGGCGGGTTCTGGGTACAGACTTGATAAATCACTGCGGTCAAACTCGTCCGAACTGGTGATGCCATCGACTTCGTTCGGTGCGTTAATGATTTGTTTTTCGTGTTTCATTATTTCGACAGTTTTTCAATGATAGTCAGCAACTTGCTTGGCGTCAGCTCGGCTTTGATCAGATATCCGTCGGCTCGTTTTTCCATGGTGGCGCGAGATTCTTCATCTTGTTCAAAATTAGTTAAGACCAGGACTTTAGAATGAGGAATGAGGTCCTCTCCACCACGCAGAGATTCAAGAATATCACTGCCGCGGCGTTCCGGTAGCATAACGTCGAGCAAAATCAGGTCGTATGGTTTGTTGCGGGCGGCGATCAGCCCATCGTTGCCATCAATCATCCAATCGATGTCATAGCCGGCCTTTTTCAAGCTGCGAGCATACATTTCACCGATGAATCGGTCGTCTTCTATCATTAATACGGTTTTGATGGCCATGTTATCCTCGGTACATCGAGTGGTTTTTGATCCAACCACTGCCCTGTTCAATTATTCCTACGTTACTATTATCACTCTCTTTTATCTTGTCTGCAACCGACGCATAGGTCGGAATGGAGACGATGAACGCCGAGCCCTTGCCGTCTTCGCTGCGGACGCTGATGGTACCGCCGTGCGATTCGACGATAGCTTTCGAGATATACAGACCAATTCCGGTGCCTGCGACTGTTTCACGAGACCGGTGGGAGCGGTAAAATTTCTTAAACAAATTACTGACGACGTTACCGGGCATTCCGATACCGTGATCTTCGACGGTGACTTCGACGAAATCGCCTTTAACAATTGCTGACACGTTGATGGCGCCGCCCTCATTACTATATTTTATGGCGTTATCGATTAGGTTACCGAACACCTCACTAAGGCTGGCAGGATCGGCGGCAATGGTCGGTAAGTCTTGTGGGATCGTAACATTCAGAAGCCGGTTTTGGGCAGAGGCACGCATCGCCATGTCGTCGCGAATCACGTCATAGACGGCGCTGGCGCTGGTTTCAACCAAGTGCATTTTGAGGTGTCGACGATCGTAGCGCGAGGTGTTCAAAATATTATTGATGTTACCGGACAAGCGATTAGCAGATACGGCCGAACGACGGAAGAGTTCAACCTGATCGGCCTGGAGTTTGTCACCGAGTTCTGATTGCAAAACATCCAAGTAGCCGCGAATGACGGTGATTGGTCCGCGTAGTTCGTGCGCGGCGAACGCGATAAAGTCGAGTTCTTCTTCGCCTGATTCGTAGTAGGCGGTTCGGTCGACGAGGGATAAGACGACTTCACTTTTGGCACCCTTTTCATACGAAGCGATCACGTCAAAGAATCGGCGTCCCTCTTCTTCGGGCAGTTTGTCGGGGATGCGGGTCCATACGTGTTCGGCGTGGACGGAGGATTGTTCGCAGGCTGCCAGCCACGATTCTAGGGTGTCGGTTCCATTAAAGATCAAGTTCAGGCGTTTTTGGCCGTTACGGTCAATGTCAACTGGCGCGGCTTTATTCGCAAAAATAATTTGATGCGTTTTGTCCATTAAAACAAAACCGCAGACAGTGGTGTTCAATGCCGACTGAATAAAATCATCTTGAGCAATCTGACCATCGGCAGCGGGCTGTTTCTTTGGTTCAGTCGACGCCAGCTTGTAGAGTGTTTCGAGGACGTCTTTGAACCCTGTCTTGGCAAAGCGCGGGTCATTTGGGTTTGGTGGTGTTGTGGTTGTTGGCTCGCCACTGACTTGGATGACGGCAGCCAAGATTTCCTTTAACGGATCGGCGACAACACGGTAAATGATGAACGCAACCGTTCCACTCAGTACTGCTTGTGTGGCAAGTAGTAAAATAACCGCCACTGGTTCAGTTCCGAACAGTCCTAGCGCGTACATTACGACTGTCGAAATGCCCAAGGCTACGACCAGAATTGAGACGATAATTGTCAGGGCAATCTGACGAAAGTACGGCCAAAAATCTTTAGCCAAACGTTGCTGCGGTGTTACTGCCATTTGACCGATCCCCCATTGTTAGGTACAGCCGAAATCCAGGTTTGTCCTCGGGCGAGCGGTACTTCATCGCCGTTCTTGTCAACAAAAATCAGTTGGCTGCTGCGATTTTTCTTCTTCCAGGTGACAGTTTTGACGGTGCCGTCTTGGAAAATATAGGCCTTGCCTGAGCCGGTCGTCTTGATACTTTCACGGTAGCCGTCTTCAAAGACACTCTGTTGGTCGACCATCATACCAATAACGACCCGTGGGGTGATACGTCCAGCCTCACGGTCGGTGTGGGCTGCCCCGCCTTGCGATCGTTTGTATAAATTGGTTTTCTTATCGTACGAGTAGCTACTGTTATAGAGCGCGCTGCTGATGGTGATATTAATTTTTGTCGCAGTAGGTTCTGCGGCGGCATCGGAGTCGGCGCGAGCAAAGCCGGTGAAATCGGATGTTGTGTAGCCTTTTGCTTTGTTTAGCGCATCGATGTTTTTGAAGCTGGTGTAGACGTTATGTGGTGCCCAGCGATCAGTGGCGCGCCAGTACGTGCCGGCGTTAAAGAACTGATCGATGTCTCGGTAGTTGCCGTTGCGGACTTCTTTGAGGGCAGCCGCGCTACCCCCAACATGGGCGACACTGGCATCAAAAGCTGCGAGCCAGTCGACGTAGTACATGCGGACACTACGGACTGGGCCGATGAGCTGTGGCTTTTCTTGCTGGTACAAGACGAGGAAGCGGGTAATTCCACCTTCGGCAATTGCTTCAAAGACAACCCCACTTTTCTTTATCCCTGATTGCGGACGAGCGTCGGGGCTATTTTCAATCATTATGGCCGTGACCGCTTGCTTGGTTGCAGCTTCTGTTTTAACGACACTGCCAGTCAGTGGTGAGTAATAAATAACTGGTTCGGGTTCAGGTTCGGGTGCGGGACTGACCTGTGCGACGGGTTCGGGTTGTGAATTCAGGGCCAAAAATACGCCCGTCGCTACCCCGCCACCAATAAACAAAATAATGCCGAGACCAGCAAAAATCGCCAACATCTTGTGCTGATGCGCCCAGTAAATCAGCGAGCGCCAGAACTGTTTCTTTGGTGTTTGATTTTCATGCATAATAACGTGGTTATTATAGCAAATTCCGCTTACGCTTTACTACCCCCGTGCCGAGATGGCTGTTTGGAGACGTGTCAGAACGCGATCCTTACCAAGTACTGCCAGTGTTTGGTCCAGAGCTGGACTAAATGGCGCCCACGATACCGCCAAGCGAATCAGGCTAAATAAAATGCCTGGTTTTTGGCCAGTGATTTCAAGCAACTGATTGAGCGTGTCTTGAATAGATTCAGCAGAAAAATCGTCAAGTGTGGCCAATGTGTCGTGCGCCTGTTGAAGCAATTGTCGCTGTTCGTCTGGCGACAGTTTTCTCAGCTGCTTGTTGTCATCAGCCATTGTCCAATCAGGGGTCGGCTCGGCGAAGAAATAGCTCGTAATAGTCGGCAGGTCAGCCAATGTTTTGAGCCGGTCCTGCACCAATGCGAGTAACTGAAGCTTGTAGTCCTGATCGCTGCCCACTGCCGATTCAGGCCAAAATGGTTCAACTCGCTCCGCCAGATCATTCAGTGGCAGTTGGCGAATGTGTTGGCCGTTCATCCATTCCAGCCGTTTCTCGTCAAAGCGAGCGCCACTGTGTTGGACACGGTCGAGTCGGAACGCAGTAATCAGTTCATCAACACTAAAGATTTCCTTCTCGGTCCCATCATTCCAACCCAGGCTGGCGATGAAATTTAGCATGGTTTCGGGTAGATAGCCGTCTTTGAGATAGTCGAGCACGTCTTTGGCGCCATCGCGCTTACCAAGTTTTTTGTTGCCCGCTTCGGCCATAATGTGTGGCATGGTCGCAAACACCGGGTATTTAATCCCGAGGGCATCGTAAAGATTGAGGTAATTTGGCATGCTCGCCAAAAATTCTTGACCACGAATGACGTGGCTAATCTGCATTTCGGCGTCATCAACGATGTGGGCGAAATTATAGGTTGGGAAGCCATCAGATTTAACCAAGATGAAGTCGTCGATGACCTCTGGACCGGTCGACAGGTCGCCCATGACCTCATCATGCCACGTATAGGCTTGCGGTTCAGCTTTGAAACGGAGGGGAGTTGTACCATCCCACATAGGCTGGTTTTCGGGACGATGATTTCGATACAAGAACGCTTGCTTGTTGGTGCGGGCTTGTTGGCGGAATGTTTCAATCTCTTCAGGTGTATACGGATCGGCGTAGGCTCGGTCGGCATCAATTAGTTTTTGCGCCCAGGCTTTATAAATCTCAAGCCGCTCACTTTGTTTATATGGACCATGGTCACCGCCAATGTCAGGTCCTTCATTCCAATCAAGGCCAAGTGCGTGCAAACTTTCGATAATATGTTCAGCAGAACCCTCAACTTCTCGCTTTTGGTCGGTGTCTTCGAGCCGTAAGATGAATTGACCGTGATTTTGACGAGCTAACAGCCACGCGAATAGCGCGGTGCGGACGCCTCCCACGTGCATAAAGCCAGTTGGGCTGGGGGCAAATCGAGTACGGACAGGACGGTCGGACATAACTGCCCTATTATACCAGAACGATACCTGTTATTAGGTCAAGCTGGTGGCGATGCGCAGCACTTGGTCGGTTGAAAGCGGTGCGTCACCAGTGATGGTGTACAAGACGCCGCCGGTTACCCAGGCTGCGTTACCTTTGTAGGTGTAAATCGTTAAACCACGTTCTTGGTTGGTGGCGTAGTTTTCACCCACTGACTTCTTGACAATGTTGTCGAGGACGGCTGATGAGTCCCATGAACTACTGGCTTGAGTCACGACATATTCGCTATCGTTCGTGTTCGACTGGAATGTCAGCGAGACTTCGCCTGACTTGAAGCTGACCGGCTGGATTAAGGTATAGCCGTCTGGCTTATATTTTGGATAGCTGGCGTCGACGTTGGCTTGGCTACTCGCGACGGCGACGGAAATGGTTGGCAGGTTGAGATAGGTGATAATTCCAGCGATGATCAAGACGATACATAGTCCAAGGACAACACTTGCGCGGCGACTCCAACGAAGACCACCCATCTGTTTTGGCGCATCACTTTTCGCCTTTGGCGCAGCTAACGCTTCGGCGATAGCAGCGTTTTTGGTTTGTTTAGCTGTGGTCGCGACAGCTGGTTTTTTGCTGGCCGCTCGCTTTGCGATTGGGTGTGTTTTAGCGGCAGCGTCAGGTTTTTCGGCTGGTTTCGGGGTAACTGGCGCCGCTGCGGTCGTCGGTTTTTCGGCGTAGCGAGATACGTGGCGACTGCGCGAGACGTCCATCAAGCGACCCGGCTGAGGACGCTTTGGTGGGCCTGGTTTTTTGGTTGATCGACGATGGAGAGTCTGGGAACGCTGAGTACTGGCGTGCACTGAATGGGCCGCAGTATTACTACGTTGTTTCGGCTCGTCGGCTTTGGCTGGACGATTGATCGGCATACCAGTCACTCGGTCGTACGTTCGTCCGTTTACATCAACTGTTTTGTTTGATGGCATCTTTGTTCTCTTCCTCGCAGATTGTTGGCGCTGTTTTGCAGTCGCGCGTTACCCTCTATAGTAAAAGCTTGATTGCGCTTATGCAAGTGCAATTCCAAAAACGCCTCAGATTGGTATAATGGAATGAATATGTACCGCAAACCTTCAAAGCGCAAGCAGCTGATTCGTCGTGTCATTCTTCTTTCCTTTATGGTGATTACTGTTTTGTTCATTGTGACCTGTTCGATTTTATTTATGCTGGGGTTCCGTCTTGACGGTGGCCGCGGTATTGAACAAGGAGCCCTGGTCCAGTTTGATTCGCGCCCAACTGATGCCTCAATTTCGATTGATGGGTTGACTATTACGACGTCGACGCCGGGTAAAAGAACCTTGATTAGTGGGGTGCATACATTTTTGATGCAAAAGGATGGGTATAATCCATGGATTAAAACCTTGAACCTCGAACCAGGAACGCTGACATGGCTCGATTATATTCGTTTGGTTCCAGAAAATCCCGATAAGCAAACCGTTCGAACCTACAAAACCGTGACCGATGTCGATACATCAGCTGATATGCAAGCGATTGCCATCCAGACCAAAACCTCTAGTCCTGATCTCGATATTATCGATATACGCGACCGCGAAGTTCGGTCAAAGACAATTACTATTCCTGCGAGTGCCTACACAGGAGCGAGCGATATCAAAGTCACACACCGTTTTTCAGTCGAAACTTGGGATGAAGACGGACGGTATTTATTGGTCAAGCACACAGCGCAGCGAACGACTGATTGGCTGGTGGTTGATACTGAAAACGTGACCGAGACGGTCAATATCTCAGAGCTCTTTAACTTGTCACTGACTGATGTTCAGTTCTCAGGTACCAGTGGCGACATACTCTTTGGTCTGTCTGGTGGCGTCATACGTAAACTCGACCTTGGATCGGCGACAGTCTCACGCGTGTTAATTTCGGATGTCAGCTCATTTTCGATTTTTGACAACAACATTCTGACCTATGTCGGCCAAGGCGAGGAAATGCCATTGGTGGGGATGTATCGTGATGGTGACCGAGCGCCGCGGGTCCTGTACACCGCAAAAGATGCTGATGCGAAACTTGCTATCGCTACGTCACGCCACTACAACGATACCTACATTGCAATTGCCGATAATCAGAATGTCACCGTATATGACGGCAGCTATCCTTCCCAGGTCCAAAATCTGACGGATACCATGACGGTTGTGGAGACATTTAGCGTGTCTGGTGCCTTGGATCAGTTGAGCTTTAGCCCCGAGGGAGACTATCTGATGGCTCGAACGGGCAAAGATTTTTCAACGTATGAGGTTGAGTACGACCGTCTGAACCAGGCCGCGATTGAAACCAGCGAAGACGGTTCTCACCCGCTACAATGGCTCGACATTGCTCATTTGTGGACGGTCTATGACGGCCATTTGTCGATGCGTGACTTTGACGGGACGAATGTCCAAGTGATTATGCCGATGGAATATGGTTTTGACGCGACGCTTAGTCAAAACGGGCGCTATATTTACGGCGTCAATAAGACTGATGATGTCTATCGTCTTGAACGCGTTATCTTGTTGCCAGACTAGTTCGCGCCGAATAGTCGTTCGAGCAGTGTTGGCGAATTGCCGGGGAGAGCGGTTGATTCGGTGCTGTTGCTGGTTGGCGCAGCGGCTGCTTCGGTTGGGTCTGGACTGACCTGTTCTGCCGTGACAAGTAATCGGTTGAGCGCGGTGCCTAGTGGCGTACACGTAATCAATGTCATGACCGGTTTA
>JAUIDL010000084.1 GCA_030428585.1 bacterium
GGTTTATTTACCTGCGCGACAGTGAAGAGCTGATGGGCATCATCCGTCAGTACCTGAAGCAAAAAGTTGCTCGGACCTTTGGTGGTCGCAAGATTGACCTCGACACAGTCAAGAAAGAAATCAAGGACGAACTGACCCATATTTTGTATGACCAGACCCGTCGCACCCCAATTGTTATCCCGGTGATTAACGAAATCGGTGGTGGCGGTGCGCGACCTAATCAAAACGAGAATGGCGACGCTAAACCGTTCAAGAAACCAGCGCCAAAGAAATTTGCAGAACCTGTCGTTCCAGACAGCGAAGCGCAGGAACTACGCGCCCGCACTGAAAGTCGCGGCTACTAAATAAGTCCATAAAAAGAAAGTGGCCCCGCCGAGCATCGGGGCCACTTTCGCTTTGGAAAAAACGTGGGCGCCGTTGTGCTCGGACGAGGCGTGAAAACTCAGGTTTCGATCTTGGCATCCAGGGTGACTGACTGCACAGTACCCGTATAGACGATGGTCTTGTTACCGATCAGGCGAACCCGCAGGCCCGTTCCTTTGGGAGTGTTGAGCTGCAGGGGATGGTTGTTCTTGCCGACGACGCGCACGTGTTGCACAATCAGCTTTTCCAGTCGATTTTGCAGCTCGCGGACATTGTAGGTCGGGGCATCGTGGATGCCACGGGTGTCATCTTCTTGGAGCCAGACCTGCCAGAATTGCTGGTCTGTTTCTGACAAGATGCCGGCCCGGACGGCCTTGTTGATCAGCGCATAGGGCACAGTGTCGGTGCGTTGCATGTCGAACAGCCTAATTGGTGCCAGCCGCGGTCCGTTTTCAACGGGTCGCATCACCAGCACGAAGTCGGGACGAGCACGAGCACGAGGGTCATGGCTCAAGAAAAGCCGAAACTTGATTTCGAGGGACATGCCCTCACCACCTTTCAAGGATAGAGGACAGTCTTCCTTTTAGAGTATAGGCGACCACTTCCGCAAAACAAACCATAACCGACAAAAGTAGAAGGCCCCGCTGTCACCGGAGCCTCCTGCTTGGGAGTGATCTCGACGGCGAGCGGGGCTAGTGCCTGATGATGAAGCCTTTGATTTCGTTGACGCGACCCTGTTCGAGAACGAACGGCGCCACCGAGCTGTGACGACGGTACATCAGTAGTGATACCGATCGCGCCGAATCACCCATCAGGTCAGTCGTCTTGTCCTTACGGAACAACGGCGTTTCGGGTTCACCGATGTAACGAACGCAAACTTGCTGCGTGACCAGGTTGTCGTACGTCGTCTTGACGAGTGGGTCGGTGATGACACATGCCAGCGGCTGTCGAAGCATCTTCAGCCAGGCAGCCTGCTGCTGAGCGTCCAACATTCCGTACCGGTAGGCTGTGTGCATGACGGCTGGCAGCCACTTCACGCCGGCGACATTGTCGAAGACGCTGATGACCGATCCGTCCGGACGCGCCACTATCGACAGTGCCGCGTCGTGCGTCCGTCGGGCTGGCGTATTGCCGCCTCGGGTACTGGGCAGGGTGAACGTGATGCTCGACACATCAATCAGGGTTGCGGAAGGAGCCATCGCCCCTCCTTTCAGGTTCAGGGGAGTGGGGCAACTTTTTCCAGTATACCGCATTGCGTGACCCCAATTACCATAAGCCTCTTGCAAAATGTGGTAAATTTTGCTATAATATAGGTATTCGTTATCTGGCGAAAACGCTTATAATAGATAAAGATTATGGCAAAAAGAAAAAAGCGACGATCAGCAAAGAAAGCGGCTCCACCAACACCGGAGCACATTTTGCCTATTGGTTTCTGGGCGCAAGTCGGGGCATTGTTCCTAATAGCCTTTTCTTTCCTGTTAATTCTGGGCTGGTTCCAGATTGGTGGGCCAATTCTCGACTGGCTGTATGAAGCAGCGATTGCCAGCGTCGGTTACGCTGTGTACGTCATGCCCGTCCTTTTTACCTACATCGCAGTTGAAGTCTTCCGCGCTGAAGAAAACCGCCTACCATTCGCCATGAAATTTGCCACCGTCTTGTCACTCTTGTGGTTCTCGGGACTGTTCGGTTTGCTCAAGGCCGCGGATGGTTCAACCACCGGTGGCTTCGTTGGCGACACCCTGAACAGTGGGCTATTACTGCTGGTTG
>JAUIDL010000085.1 GCA_030428585.1 bacterium
CCCAGATCGTGTCGTATCACCTGCGCGATCGTCTCCGTAGAGGCTTCCTCAAGCATCAAGCCGCCATCTTCATCATCATCCCAGCTCATGAGACGAATAAGCCCAGAACTATGATTCGGTCTCCATACTACATCTACATCCTCGCTAACCGTTGTGTTAACGTTAATCCCTTCCATCATATGCACCCATTCATGATAAAGTGTATCTCGCGAATCACGACTGGTGAGATCAGCAATCTCAGGGCCAAGGACCATATGACCAACATGCTCATTCGTCTTGATCGCGCTACCAGCGATGGCACTTGTTGAATATGGCACAAGGGTAGTTGTAAAGCCATCATCCAGACTGTACTCGATTGAATTAAGTGTTGAGAGCTGGCGACGAGCGGATTCCGGCAATACACCATCATCGACTAATCTTTTCACCGTAGTTTTGAAACGTGGCAACAGCTGCTCGATTTGTGCTCGGAGTATCTCTGTTTTTTTCGCGAGTAAGGCGTTATGCCACTCGAAAAAATTTGCCCGCGTTTCATACGAGAGCGCATATCCGTCAGCGTTCTTCTCTGTGAGCGCAGTAATGTAGTCATGGTCGTTATGACGATCGCCTTGATATGAGAATAGTGCGTCCTGAAGCCACGCTGGCATCTCATTTTTTGCCATATACTCATTAAATCGTACTCTCTGCCAATCATTTAACTCTGTCAAGCGATCAAACCCAGCGTCAATGAGGGCCTCGATTCCACCAGGAGGACGCACTTCCCCGCCGACTATCGCCTTTGCTGCGTCCACCATACGCTCCATAACTGCAGACCGCCCTAAGCCTATCGTATCAATGTTGGCGACGTGACCTTGCACGTCAACGTCATCATCTAGTAATCCTCGAACCTTTCCAAGTTTGCTACGAGTAAAATCTGTTGCTTCAGAAAGCTTGTCGTGTATCAGCGGTGCGCTATTTGCAGCTTCGGGCACATTTTCTTTATGGTAAAACTGAGATGGCATGTTTATTCTTAATCCAATATCGATTATCGTCGTTATTAGTTATTATACCAAAATAAAATCCCGACAAATATATCGGGATTCTATTTTTCTATACTTGCTGACTAGTACACGCTCAGCAGTACTTCACCACCAAGACGTTGCTTGGTCGCTTCGGCACCGGTCAGGACACCACGTGATGTGCTGACGAGGACGATTCCACGGCCGCTTTTGACCTTTGGAATGTCGCTGGCACTGACGTAAACACGTCGGCCAGGCTTTGAAACACGCTGGATCTCGTTGATGGTTGAGTTCTCACCTGGATTGTTAATAGTAACAGTCAGGATATCGCGTGGCTTGGCTGATTCGACTTTGACATCGGTCAGGTAGCCGGCTTTTTTCAACTCTTTCGCAACAGTGACTTTCAGCTTGCTTGATGGCACGGTAATTTCGTGCTTGCCAACCATGACGGCGTTGCGGATACGGGTCAGGAGGTCAGCGATTGGGTCTGTAGATTGTAGTGACATATTTCTGATTCTCCTTTCCTACCAACTACTCTTTGTAACGCCAGGGATTTCACCCTTTGATGCCTTTTCGCGGAAATTAATACGATTCAGGCCAAAGCGGCGCATGTATCCGTGAGGTCGGCCATGCAACGCATCGCGGTTCTTCCAACCGGTTCGTCGGGCCGACTGGCGGCGAAGGCGTCGAGCTGACTTGGGGAGCGGTTCGTTGCGGGGCAGCTTGGCGAGACCTTCGAGGTCACCCATAGCTTTGAGCTCAGCACGCTTTGCGGCGTATTTCTGAATCATTTTCTTGCGCTTTTCATCGCGAGCAACTGCAGATGTTTTAGCCATTATCGTACTCCTCCCTCTTTTTCAAACGGTAGCCCAAACTTTTCGAGCAGCGCACGGCTGTATTCCTTCTTGCCACCGCTGATCACAAAAGTGATTTGCAGGCCGTGAAGGTGCTGTGTCTCTTCGAAGGTCAGTTCTGGGAAAATTGATTGTTCGACAACACCGAGGTTGTAGTTTCCGGCTTTGTCAAAACCTTTAGCGCCAACACCGTGAAAGTCACGGACACGTGGCAAGGCAACGTTGACCAAACGGTCGAGGAACTCGTACATACGAGCACCACGTAGG
>JAUIDL010000022.1 GCA_030428585.1 bacterium
CCCCACTCATCCCGCATTAATGAAAGTCGACGATAGAAATGTCGTTGGGTCGCAAAGAAATAACCGATATCTGCGACATGCAATGCCTCGCCCAGTAAACTATCTTTATGTGTTTTAGAGACGGTCGTATCGATGATTGCACTTGCGATATCTGATCGTGCAGAAGCCGTTAGCTGTGTCAGGTGTAGTCGTACGAGATCCGCAGAACGCTCTTCCTTCGTACGATGATCTGTCGGATCCTCGACATGATAATCAGCATCGTGCCATGCAGCAGCAATTTGCAATAACTGACCTCTATTTGAAACTTCTGACACGGGCGATCGACGTGCGATATCAACCGCAACCGTCATCACATCCCGCGCATGCTCCCAGTTATGATACGGCAGGGTATCGATATAGTGTGGCCGCGCCCTCTCTGATAATTCTTGGACTAATTCTGGATTGAAACTCATGAAAAGAGTATACCACCAAACACGCAAATATTGACATGCTTGTGCTTTTTTGTTATAATAAATAACAGGCCTCTCATTGTATCCCAAGAGAGCAGGTAGATATGGCGCACGAATTGGGACCCCTTTACCAACAAACGGGACCCACCCAAAAACCCCCCAGACGTTCTCGAGCTTCCTACAAGAAGTCCGAATTCACCAAGCCGACCATCAAGCAGCGCATCGCTGCAAAGATCGGTGAGCTCGGCAGGGGACTGACGGAGCACTAGCCCGAGCGGGGCTGCGCGGAATCCTCGTACTATAGAGCACCGCGCAGCCACCGGGCGGCCCACCACGGCGAATCGTACACGATTCGCCTTATTTTTTGTCACAAACAATGCTATACTACAAAGCACAACAACTTAGTATCAAGAGTGCAGTTACAGAGTCCTAGCTCGATAATCTGCCGGCAACCTACGATCATTCGCAAGGTGCTCCACCTAGGCCCGACAGGGAAGGATGAAAAGGTTTTCAGGCAATCCTTTCCGTGTCAGAAAGGATATTTTTATGCCCAAACCAATCTATCACACCGCCGAGAGCGTCTCACCACAGCACCCGGACAAAATCTGCGACCAAATCTCGGACGCAATTTTGGACGCACATCTGGCTCAAGACCCCTTCGCGCGAGTCGCGGTCGACGTCGCAGGGGGTCACGGCACGATCTTTGTCACTGGTGAAGTCAGCTCGTCAGCGCAGGACATCGACATTGCCGCAATCGTCACCCGTCTGGCTGGACCCGTGAAGGTCATCGAAGCAATCAGCACACAGAGTCCGGAAATCGCCAATGGCGTCGACACGGGTGGAGCGGGTGACCAAGGTATCATGGTCGGTTACGCTACCAACGAAACTCCCGAACTATTACCCCTCGAATACGTCCTCGCACGCTCGTTAAACCAATACTTGTACAAAAAATGGCCGTTCGATGGCAAAACACAAGTGACCGTCAAGGACGGCGTCATCCAGACGGTTGTGGCCAGCTTTCAACACGCCACGCAGTCCGATTTAACAGCTCGCGTCAAACGCTGGCTTCGCCAACAATCGACCCCAACCAGCGAGGACCTGGCCCTGCACATCAATCCCGCCGGCGACTGGGCTATCGGTGGCTTCGACGCCGACGCTGGGCTCACCGGCAGAAAACTCGCCGTCGACAATTACGGACCGCGCATCCCGGTGGGCGGGGGAGCCTTCAGTGGCAAAGACCCGTCAAAAGTCGACCGCTCGGCTGCCTATGCCGCCCGACAGATTGCTATTGATTACCTCAAAAATCGCCGTGCCAAAGAAGTTTACGTGTACTTAGCGTATGCCATCGGCTACGACCAGCCCGTCGAAGCCAGTGTGATTATCGATGGGCAGCACCAAAAAATCACCGGCTACGACCTGTCGCCAAACGGCATTATCGAGTGGCTCGACTTACGCCGTCCACAGTACGAGGCACGGGCGCGCTACGGCCATTTCTAACCCTTGTCATTAGCGGTGCTTTGCGTCATACTAACCACAAGTAGTTTTAACTATGGGGGGCACGTATTAAACCGCTCACATTGTCACGCTTTTGGCAGCGCCGCGTTTATGAGGTGGTTTTCTTGCTATCGGCAGCGATTGCCAGTCTGTTCCTCCTGCCGCTATTTTCCGACATTGCCTTAGTCGACCCGTTGGCGCTCAGCCCGATTGCTGGTATTGCCGCGATTATCACGACGCTACTCAGTGTCGTCGCCTATATCATCGCGCCCAAAGACGGCTCATCGACGCTCCCATTTACTGTGTACCTGTTTTTTCTCGCCACCGCTGGTATTGTCGTTAACGAAACCGGTGGTATCGGCTCACCATTCATTGCGCTGTGGTCGTTGGTTAGCTTTTTTAGCGTGATTTTTTCCGTCTGGGCAGTTCTGGCCGTAATTACTACCAGCGGCCTCTATGTCGCCATCCAATACCTCGAGGGTAGTCTCGACATGTCAGTCATCATTGTCGTGGGACTTGTGTCACTGGTGCCAGTCGCCGCCAGCATTTTAGTCTGGCGTCACCGCGATAATTTCGATGATAGCAACCGCAATGTCCGCAAACTCACCAATGAATTGTCAGAAGTCGCCAGCAAATCAGAAATTGTCATTAACGCAATTGGTGACGGAGTTGTAGCAGTAGACAGCATGGGGGTCATCCAGCTCATTAACCCAGCCGCACAAGAGCTGCTGGGGTGGGGCAAGCAAGATGCCATGATGCTCAATTACAAATCAGTCCTGAAAATGATTGACGGTAACAATCATGAGGTTGAATCTGCTCAAGACCCAATCGCCCAAGTCCTGAACACAAACCAACTCGTCCGCCAACAGAACTTAACTGTCCTGACCAAGTCCGGCAAGAAAATGATTGCCGCCATGGTCGTGTCACCAGTCGGCGAAACGGGTTCAGGCGCAATCGCCGTGTTCCGCGACGTCACCAAAGAAACCTCAGAAGGCCGCGAGCAGGCCGAATTCATCAGCACCGCCAGTCACGAAATGCGCACCCCAGTCGCGTCTATCGAAGGCTACCTCGGTCTCGCTATGAACGCCCAAACCGCCACCATTGACCCTCGCGCCCGTGAATACATTACTCGCGCTCACGAAGCCGCCGAGCACCTCGGCCGACTCTTCCAAGACTTGCTGGACGTATCTAAGTCCGAAGATGGACGTCTGACGAATATTCCAAAAGTAGTCGACCTCTCACCATTCACCGAAAAGATTGTCCAAGGTCTGACCGAAAAGGCCAAAGACAAAGGTCTTGAACTTGTCTTCGTGCCGAGCAGCCAGCGCGCGCAGCGAACCATCGTGCCCGTCTATTTCGTCAACCAAGACAATGACCACATCCGCGAAGTTCTGAACAACCTGATTGAAAACGCCATTAAATACACGCCAAAAGGCACGGTCCGCGTCGATATCGAAGGCGACGATGACAAGGTCACCGTCTCGATTAAAGACTCCGGCCTTGGTATCCCAGCCGAAGACCTGCCGCACCTCTTCCAAAAATTCTACCGTGTCAACAACAGCGACCGTCAAGAAATCGGCGGCACTGGTCTCGGGCTCTACTTGTCCCGACGTCTGGCCGAAGCGATGCAGGGTAGGTTATGGGTTGAAAGTGTCCATGGGCAAGGGAGCACTTTCTTCCTCGAGCTTCCTCGCATCACCACCGAAGAAGCCGAGCGACTCAAGCTGCAACAAGCTAACCAACCGACGCCAAGCACCACCAACCAGCCAACGCCATTCCCATCAGGGCAACACATCGACATGCACAGCGGCCCTCATAAACCACCGCTGGTCTCGGCTAAGCCGACGGGGACCGAAGCCAATCCCGAACCAGTCGTCAGCGACCGTGACCAAACCGGGCAGCCAATTGTCGCCCCTCAGCCACAGACACCCGTACAACCTCAACCGCAGCCGACGACAGTGCCAACCCCCGTTGCACCCGCCAAAGAAGTGCCTCGTGGCCAGAGCCTCACTCGAGAGGAAATTGCCGATCGCGTCCGTCAACTCGAAGCTATGGCGAAAGAAACCCCACCACCAGAGACCGAACAACCGCCAACAACTGGACAACCGCAACCATAAGAGGTATGGTAGTAATAACCATAAGCATCAGATAACATAAGGGTAAGTATGACGAAAATATTACTGGTAGAAGACGACAAAAGCCTGCGCGAAATTTATGGCGTACGCCTGAAAGCCGAAGGCTATGAAATCGTGTCGGCGGGTGACGGTGAAGAAGCCCTCGCGGTTGCTATCAAAGAACGTCCTGCCTTAATCCTCAGTGACGTTATGATGCCAAAAATTAGCGGCTTCGACATGCTCGACATTTTGCGAAGCACCTCTGAAACAAAAGATATTAAGGTCATCATGATGACCGCTTTATCAAGTGAAGACCAACGATCCCGCGGTGAAGCCCTGGGCGCCGACCGTTATCTGGTCAAATCCCAAGTCGGCATTGAAGATGTTGTGCGCACCGTTCACGATGTCCTCAGCGACAGCGTCAAGCCAGCGGCTGCGCCAGACTTTTCAGCCAGCCCAGCCCCAGCCGAAGCACCGACGGATACACCAGCCGAAACCCCAACAGAACCAGAACCAACCCCAGCTTCAGAACCTGCAGCGGCACCAGCTGAACCAGCCGCACCAGCACCTGCCGAACCAGCGCCAGCTAGTGAGACTCCAGCACCGGCAGATCCTCCTGCCGCACCCGCTCCTGAACCAACCACGCCTATCACACCTCCGGCAGAACCAGCTCCAGCTACAGAACCAACCCCAGCCGTCCCGCCAGTCCCACCTTTGCCCGAGCCAACGCCAGCACCGACACCAGCTGAGCCTCCAGTAGCACCAGCCCCTGAGCCAGATGCTACCCCTGCCGTCCCGCCACTGCCAACACCGGCTCCAGAACCAACCACGCCACCTGCGCCCGTTACCCCTCCAACCACGCCACCGCCAGCTGACGAAGAACACTTGTCGCCAGCCTACGCTCTTGATCCTTCAATAGTTACCGAGCCAGAACCAACCGCACCAGCACCGACTCCAGTAGCCGCTCCAGCGTCAACCGAAGCCCCAGACCTTCCGCCAGTCCCACCTTTGCCCGAGCCAACGCCAACCGAAGCCCCAGTAGCCCCAGAGCCAGCTCCAGTCGTCCCACCGGCCGATAGCGTCACTCCAATAGCGCCAACTGAGCCCGCTCCAGCACCAGCCACACCACCTGTTGCTAACGACACGCAGCTCCCACAACCAACCGCGCCATTCTCAACCGATCGTCCTGCATCATTAGGCGAGCGGGTGATTACACCGTTACCATCAGCGGACAGTCTCCACACCGACAACGCCGAGCTTGCTGACAAAATGAGTCAAGAGCTTAGTAGTGCGCCGCAGTCGCCGTTCCCAGCACCAGGACCAAACCCAAACCAACCCCAGTAGTTCACTGACTCTGCTATACTAAAAGCGTGAGTGAGCGTTTGAATAAATATTTGGCCGTTCAACTCGGCGTCTCCAGGCGAGAAGCCGACAATCTTATTGCGGAAAAACATGTGCGTATTAATGGTGAGCTGGCCGAACTAGGCAGCCGCTTTGAAGCAACGGACGCAATTACGGTAAAAGGAAAGCCACTGCGCGACGAAGTGGCTTTTTCGTATTATATCCTGCATAAACCAGTTGGATACGTCTCATCGCGCCGCAAACAAGGAGACTGGCCGACTCTTTACGAATTAGTACCAAAAGATCTCCACCACCTCAAACCGGTTGGACGACTAGACCGTGACAGTAGTGGGCTAATCATCCTTAGTAATGACGGTGATTTCCACTACGAAATGACCCACCCGAAGTTTTATAAAACCAAGCAGTACGAAATCACGCTCGACAAAGCGCTGGCGCCACTGCATCACCAGATTATTAGTGACCACGGTATTCAGCTCGACGACGGACCAAGCCAGCTGGTGCTCGAGCGCCTAAACACCGATCGCACCAAGTGGCGAGTCACGATGCACGAAGGTCGCAACCGTCAGATTCGCCGGACATTCCAAGCACTCGGCTACGGCGTTGAATCGCTACACCGCACCCATTTTGGTCCGTATCACATCGCCGATTTAGGCGAAGGCGAGCTGCGCCAGGCCACCAAGCAGTAGCCATCCCGCTTGTGCTCGCAAAACCGAGCGACCTCTGGTATAATTACCTCTGTTATGGCGAGCAAGCTTCCTACCGTTGCAATCATTGGCCAAGCGAACGTCGGCAAGAGTTCGCTTTTTAATCGTTTCGTCAAATCTCGCCAAGCGATTGTCGCAAAAGAGGCGGGGACCACCCGTGATAGCGTGCTCGGAAAAGTTTCTCACGGCGACCACACCTTTTGGCTGGTCGACACCGCGGGATTGAAAGACCCGAACGACGAGTTCGAAGCCTCAATCCAGGAACAGATCCAAGAAGCTGCTGATGCGGCCGACGTTATCTTGGTAGTCGTTGACGCAACTCAATATGTCAGTGACGAGGACCGCCTGGTCGCCAAAAAAGCCCTTAAAAGCAAGAAACCAGTCATCCTATTGGTCAACAAAACTGATCTGTCGGGAAGCCTTGAAACCGACGAATTCCGCCGCCTCGGCATCAAAGATATTATTCGCACCAGTGCCGAACACAATGTCGGCGTCGAATCAGCCATTGAAACCATTACTGACCTCATCCCCCCACGTACTGACACACCGACTGGCGACGTCGTTCGCATCTCCTTAATCGGTCGCCCAAATGTCGGTAAGAGCCACCTCTTCAACACCCTGGCCGGCAAACAGCAGGCAATTGTTGCTAACATCGCCGGCACCACTCGCGACGTCAACCGCGTTTCGCTCCGCTACAAAGGCCAAAGCCTCGAAATCCTCGATACCGCCGGGATGCGCAAACCCGGCAAACAAGAGGTCGGCATCGAGAAATTCAGCGTTCTACGCACCCTACAAGCCATCGAAGAGAGCGACATCTGCTTCCTATTAATGGACGTCAATGAGCTGAACACCCAGCTGGACCAGCGCCTAGCCGGCATTATCGACGAAGCGGGCAAGGGAATGGTGATCGTCGTCAGCAAATGGGACAGTGTCATTGAAAAAGACGCCTACACCCGCGACGCGTTGGCACCGTCAATCGTGCGTACGTTTGATTTTGTACCATGGGCACCCCTGATTTTCACCAGTAGTGTGACTGGTCAAAATGTCACGAAACTATTCGACCTGACGCTCGACATTATGGCGCGTCGCCAGCAACAGCCAAAAACTCGTCAGCTCAACGATCTACTGCAATCTGCCATTCAGAAGCACCCGCCTGCGGGGCTCAAGAATACCCACCCACGCCTACGCTACATGGTCCACACCGACGTATCGCCGCCATGGTTTGTGATTTACGGCAGCAACCTAAAATACCTCCACTGGAGCTACAAACGCTATTTGGAACGGCTGATGCGCGAAACCTTTGACTACGCTGGCACACCAATCAAATTTAGCTTCCGCGACGAAAAACAGATAAAAGCAAACAAAGAAAAGGCCGCTCGAAGCGCCGAAAAAGCAGAACAAGAAGAGTCATAAAAAGAAGAGCCCCGGTTCCATAGTAGAAACCGGGGCTTTCACTCTCACGAGCTGACTCAGCGCGAGGTCTTGGTGACCGCGTTGAGTCCCCACATGCCTGCGATCAGGATCAGCAGGATCAGCGACGCCATTTCGGGCGTCAACAAACCGACGAATGCCGGCGGTCCATCGGGTACCAGCATCAGTCCGTGGAACAGACCGGCCAACGCCAAGTAGGAGATCAGCCACGGCATCAAGCGCGGGAAAGGCTGATCGGCCTTGTGCAGCACCCGCCACGTGTTCAGGTGCACGATGACGAATGCGAGGTAGACAGGAACCGCCACGTAGTGCATCAGATGCGTCTGTGCACCGGGATTCAGGTTTCCCCACCACAGCAGAGCGTAGAGCAGACCCAGCACCACCACTGTCAGGATGACGCCCGTCCGACTGAACTCGATGGGTGCGTCCGACCGATCGGCGCGCGAAAGTGAAGTTTCGTTGGACTGAGACATCAGACCTCCAGAGTTGAAAAATGGATAGATGACACCAACTATCCATATTATGGCATAAATATCTGCAATAATCAATACGCTACAATAGATGTATGAAAGTGATCTTCGCGCAGGGCAATCCTGGGATAAAATACATCCACACTCGGCATAATGTCGGCACGTCCCTTATACAGGCCTATGCAGCGTCACACGACGCCACCTGGAAAGAGAGCACTAAGTTCAAAGCGACTATCGCAGAGCTCTCACTATACGGCGAAAAGGTAGTCCTCGTTCAGCCCTCAACCTATTACAACGACACCGGGCTCAGCGCCCGGGCGCTCGTAGATTTCTATAAACTAAAGCCAGAAACTGACTTTTTGGTCATCCACGACGAACTGGCATTGCCATTTGGGACAATTCGCGTCCGAGAAAAGGGAAGCGATGCTGGCAATAACGGCATTAAAAGTTTAAATGCTCACATCGGTCATAATTTTGCCCGCATTCGCGTCGGTATTTGGTCGGATCGTCATCCCGATATCAGCGATGCCGACTATGTCCTCGGCACCTTTAGTAAATCTGAATCAGTCGCGCTCAAAGATACTATTACCCCGCACATCACTACATTGATCGACGCCTTTATCCAAGGAAATTTGGTCGCAACTAGTCAGAGGCTGGGCGATGACTGACGTTTTACCACCAAACTCTCACCCCGAGCTCAATCCCGAGCAAAGAGATCAGTACCGCAAAATTCTGCAACCGCTCGATATGGAACTGGCTGTCGATGCTGCGCGAGGAATCACCAACAGTGAACGACGACGGCCGCAACTAATCAAGGAAATCACCGACCTCGCCGCTGATTTAGTACTAATCAAAAAACAAACTGAATTTTCAGCACAACAAGCGACATTGATCCAACTCGAGGAAGGCGATGAATCGGTCGCCGGCTGGTTTATCAATAGCGGCAGCCACGCCGCACCATCTCTGCAACTGACGGTGGATGGCCGACTCGTCTATTTCGATGCCGCAGGGACAAAACGACTTGTTGAGGCAGACCTCGAACATATGTCGTACGCAGACTTGCGGTTCATCCATCAACTCCTAAAAGAAGATCTAGAGATGGAAGCACTCCGACAATCTCCTGAAGAGTAATAAGTTAAAAAGAATCCAATAAAAAACGCCCATAGTAAGGGTGGGCATCACTATGGGCGCGTTTTACCCTTTAACCCACCCGAGCGGTAACAGTGAAGCGATGCGAACCATAAGTATATAAAGGCGCACGCCTGGTGACGGTAATCGCCACCACTACTGTATAGTCACCATGTTGTTATCGCTACTAAACGGGCTCCTCACCCCGAGGGGAAAGGCGTTAAAGGGATTAGTATACATACAAGGCGGTCAGTCCCGAAGGAAAGGCTTAGATAGTGGAGGGTAGTTACTAACTAAGCACCGTGTATGCAACCTAACATAAGTTAGAATAGGGGGTATAAGGTGCGGTTGGTCAACCTCGCAGATCAACCAATCAAGTGCCATTTTAGCACTTACTTGACACATTGTCAATACTTTTTATAACAAAAGCTATGAAAATCAACGAATTATCTCCAGATGGACATCCGTACCTAAGGTGTATGGCAAATATTGCCAATGTGCCTAAAATATTGTATGTACGCGGTGCGGTGCCACCAGAGCGGGTCATATCGGTGGCCATCGTCGGTACACGGAGGCCCACACTGTATGGTAAGCAAATCGCCTTTGATTTTGCTTATAACCTGGCGAAACGGGGCGTCGTTATCGTCAGTGGGTTAGCTTTCGGAATCGATACTGCTGCGCACAAAGGCGCACTCGCCGCTAACGGTGTGACAATCGCGGTCATGGCGCATGGACTCGATACTGTGTATCCAGTGGCGCACCAGTCGATTGCTCAATCCATTCTGGACGGTAGCGGAGCATTGATCAGCGAATACCCGGCCGGCCACGGCCCAATGAAACATCGCTTTCTAGAGCGTAATCGACTCGTCAGTGGCATTGCCGATGCGGTCGTGATTATCGAAGCTGAAGAGAAGAGTGGCACCTGGAGCACTGTGCAGTCCGCCCTCGAGCAAAATAAAGAAGTCTTTGCCGTCCCGGGACCAATTACCAGCGCCCAATCAAGAGGTCCAAATCGCTTGATCCAACAAGGCGCACATCCAGCCACCTCAGTTGACGATATACTGGCCCGTATCGCACCAAAGCTTCTTAGTAACACAATAGCAACCCAATATACACTGATTGAATCGGCGATTCTTCAGGCGATCGAGCAGGGGAATCACCATCCAGACGCAATTAGTCAGACCGCTGGGCTATCACTACCGGACTGCCTAGCCCAACTCACCTCGCTCGAGCTCGACGGGACAGGGGCCGGTGATGGGGAGGTTTCGCGCTCGCATGACGCCAGGGTCCAACGGGCGGCAGGCCCTCGCGATTCAGGGCGTGACACAACCATGAAGTTGCGCC